>CAZCEL010000424.1:0-4578 GCA_964497175.1 uncultured Bifidobacteriaceae bacterium | reverse complement strand
CAACCCAGGATTGTGTCGCGGCTGCGCGCGACACGAATCCTTAACTCGTTATGCCCCCAATGTGACCCGAGGCGAAGATCGGCCAGTCGATATCGCTCGCGCTGAGCCGCGCGGCGTGGCGACAGCATAGCACCCCGACCGCCGGCCGCGACGGCTCCAGCGCGTGGTTAGCGGTGCACGCGATGTCATCGCAACTCACAACACCAGAAACTGAGTGCTTTGGACCATTCGGCATAGGATGCTGCGAGCATCCGGGAACCGAGGCCGACCCGCCACTGGTGCTGTGAGCCCGTGGGTTAGCGTGGCCCGGGGAGTTGCGGCATCATCACTGGTGACACGCCCCGCCGGGGTGTGATCCCGTTTAGGAGAATGTCCCTCAACCGCCTCCCTGTTCCCGGATGCTCCACGCAGTATGGAGGAGCCTCCGATGAAACACAATCGCCGCCGCCGGCTGAGTAAGCCGCGCACGTCCCCGTCCGTGCTCGAACGCATCAACCCCAATGTCGCAGGGATCGATTGTGGCTCGGCCGAGCATTTCGTGGCCGTGCCGCCCGATCGGGATTCGATGCCTGTGCAATCGTTCCCGACCTTCACGAGCGATCTCCGCCGGCTCGCGGAGTGGCTCACCGCCTGCCGGGTGACGAGCGTGGCGATGGAGGCGACCGGAGTCTATTGGATCCCGATCTACGAAATCCTTGACGCGCGCGGCTTCGACGTGCACCTCGTCAATGCGCGGCACGTCAAGAACGTCCCCGGCCGCAAAAGCGACGTCTCCGATTGCGAATGGTTGCGGGAGCTGCACAGCGTCGGCTTGTTGCGAGGCAGCTTTCGACCCACCGACGGGATCGTCGCGCTGCGCGCGTATGTGCGCCACCGGCAGACGCTCATCGAGAGCGCCGGCGCCCACATCCAGCGCATGCAGAAAGCCCTCGTGCAGATGAACCTGCAGTTGCCGTTGGTCGTCAGCGACATTACCGGGGTGACCGGCCTGCGCATCCTGCGCGACATCGTCGCCGGGCGTCGCGACCCGGGCCAGCTCGCCGAACACCGCGACCATCGATGTCGCGCATCCAAGGCGGAGATCATCGCGGCCCTGACCGGCAACTATCGCCCTGAGCACGTCTTCGTGTTGCAACAGAACCTGGAACTCTTCGATGCGTGCCAAGCGCAACTCGCCGCCTGTGACACGGCGATTGAGGCCCACCTTCAGACGTTGACCACGTTGATCACCGCCCCGACGACACCGCTGCCACCACCGCGGGTGACCAAGAAGCCGCGCGACAACGAACCCCGTTTTGAACTCCGAACCCCGCTGCGCCAGCTGACCGGTGGTGTCGATGTGACCCAGATCGATGGCATCACACCCTACACCGCGTTGAAGGTGCTCTCGGAGATCGGCACCGACATGGGCCGGTGGCCGACCGAGGAGCACTTCACCTCCTGGCTCACGCTGGCCCCGAGGAACAAGGTCTCGGGCGGACGTCTCCTCAGCTCGCGCACCCAGCCGTCCGCCAACCGCGCCGCCGCGGTCTTCCGCATGACGGTCATGAGCCTCGGCCGCACGCAGACCGCCCTCGGCGCCTTCTATCGGCGCCTGGCGGCCCGGATCGGCAAACCGCAGGCCATCACCGCCACGGCGCGAAAGCTCGCCATCCTGGTGTATCGAGCGCTCAAGGGAGAACTCGTCTATCGTGACCCCGGTGCGGACACCTACGATGCACAACAGCGGACGCGCGTCCTGCGCCGACTTCGACAACGTGCCGCCACCCTCGGCTTCGAACTCGTCAGCCGCGAGACCGGCGAGATACTCGAGAGAGTAGTTTCTTAGGAGACGGTAGGGGCCGAAGGAGCGGTGCGCCGGGTGGCTGTTCGCGATGGATACGATGCCTCCAGCAACAAAGGGGCGTGTGGGCGCGGCCTGACCAGGAGCGCGAGCCGAGCGAGGTGTGATACCGCGAGCCGCCCCAGGTGCCCGGGCAGAATGTCCGACGACGTCCCCGCGTTGGCGCGCCGCCGCTCGATACCTCGCCAGGCACTGCGAATGGAACGCCGGCCTGTCGGGACCACCCAAGACCTCGATTGAGCGAGGATGCTCCCTAGTCAGCGCACTCTGTCGAAGACGAGGACATCTTTAGGCTCAGCCTCCTTTGGGGCTTGCGTAAGTATCGTGCCATCTTTTGACACAGCGAACACAAATGGCGCGATGGCCTTGCCGTCGATATACGTCGTGACTTGCGTTGTGTACAGGTCGATGCGAAGGAATGACCACATCACATTGGTTGGTTTACCTGTGGCCAGGAACGACGCGAGCGTGTCTTGGCTGTAGACGGGATACTGCTTGCCGTCGAATTTGAACGTCACGATTCCAAACGTGGGTTGGCCAACCGCATTGACACCAGACCTCACCATCAGATTCCGGCCACCCTCGATCGTAGAAAACCGTCGCACGTCGCTAAGCGGTGCAGGTGGGCGTGGATTGCGGCTGGATGTGGACCTCGCCAAGTTGAGTGTCCAAGTGCCGATCATCGGATCATCTCCTGGCGAAGGCGCCTGTGAGCCAAGAGGGACAGAACACGTAACCACCACAGCTATGACGACGATCAGAATGCGTCTCATTAGAGTGATTCCTTCGCGCTTGTTGTTCGTGTGCTCTTCAGCTCGTTGAACACGCCGACGTGCCAGGTGTCCGTCTAACAGTCGATATCGCGCTGATCTCTATGAGACGCCCCGACGTCCAATGCGTTCGGATGTGACCTGGTCCATAGCTATCTGACGGACGGATCGACGGCCACAAAACTTGTCGCCTGCTTTGGATCGCCCGAAGAGTAGCGAGCTCGAATCGGATACGGGTAGACAGGACGTGAGCGCTCAATGACGTCGTTCGTTGAAACATCGGGCGATGAGAACGTCTGACGCCGATTGGCGATGAGCACGTCAGGCGCCTGACCCTTTTCAACCCAGTTTTCCAGCAGTGTGAGCGCGTCGAACTCGTTGAACCCTGGTCCGCCGCCGCAGTGATGTGTACCGGGAATCAGAAACAGGCGGAAGAAGTCTTCCGTGTTTTGGCGGCCGCCCATAACCTTCATGACTCCCTCGTAGTAGCCAATGGACGAAGTCGCCATAATCCCGCCGTCAGCCCAGCCGTGCCACATCAGGATTTTGCCGCCACGCGCCTTCAGTGCGCGCAGGTCGTAAGACGTGGCGTCGTAGATCGAGCGCGCTCGAGCTAGCGTGGCGGGATCGCGGTCGAAGTCGAACTTGAACAGGTCGAGGTTCTTGCGGGGCGTGACATTCGCCATGAACCTCAGGAACCCGTCACCCTGAAAGTAGTTGCCGAAGCGACCGTTGTTGACCGGGTCGTAGTTAAACGTCCATTCCGTCTCCGTTCCTGGCAGATAGGGGTACGCGTAAATGACCTCACGCTTCGAGTTGACGACGGGACTCATCAGCCGCTTGACGGCGTCTACTTGCCGCTCGGTCAAGCAATCGGGGCTGGTGGCGGCCGACGCGCACTTGATCATCTCCGGACGCCAGTCGCAGGTCAGCGGATCAGTGACGAGCCCTTCGTCCACACCGGCTTGTGCGCCACAACGCCCGAGGACCGACTTGTGCACGGCGTCCGCGGCCGCCGCGTTGAGCACCGATCCGCCGCGACCATCGCTCACGGCTTGTGCCCACCAGGCGGACGCGATTGAGCGGCCCGTCAGGTCGTAGACCGGGGCGATAGGGAGGTAGCCGTCGTAATCCTCGGGAAACTGCTGCGCCTCTTTCAGGACCCCATGACCCCCTTTCGAGCATCCCGAGATGTAGGAATGCGCGATGGCCCGTCCGTAGTACTGGGTCGTGATGGTTTTCGCGGCGATGGTCACGATGTGGGTGCCGCGCCAGCCGTAGTCTTCCTGGAGACGCGGCGCATAGGCGGCCCACAAGCCATCGAACCCTGGGCCGCTGTCATGTCCACCGTTCGTTGTTACCGATGCATACCCACGCCCGAGCGCAGGGTTGCAGGCTTCGCCGGACAAGTACCCGCAGAATCCCGCGCAGGCGGTGAAAAAGAACTTCCGATTCCAGTCCGACGGGCGCGGGAGTCGCATCTCAAACTTATTCTGCGGCGCGACGTAGCCGGTTACTAGACAGTACTGCTTGATGGGCGTCGATATCGATATCCCAGGAGGGAACCATTCGAGACCGTTGGCCGGCACGTCCACGAGACGGGCGGAAAGGATCCTGGTCGGCGCGTCCGGTAGATTAAACAGGTCGAGATTCGCGAGCGCGGTACACCGCAGCGCGTCGTCCCCGGCCGTGATCGGGGGCTCCCCACGCCCACGCTGGGCCGGCGCTGCGTCACCAAGACCGGATAGAACGACCAGGGCGATAACCACAAGGCGTGTCATTTGCAACCTCCAAGTCTCGGAGTAAAGGTTCGTGGCTTCGCACTTCGCCCCTAGAGGCACATGCCCCTGTGCCAGAAGAAATCCCACGTTTGCTTGACGGCATAACGAGTACCTCTATTAGTGGTGGGACCGGCTTCAGCCGGATTCTGTCCGGCTTGTCACCTCTTGGCCGCAAGCGCCGGCA
>CAZCEL010000423.1:0-4588 GCA_964497175.1 uncultured Bifidobacteriaceae bacterium | reverse complement strand
GGACGCGACGAACCGGCAGGCACGCTGAAGCGCCAGCCACGCTCGCCCGTCGCCGTCAGGTTTGGCGCCATGCTCCGGAGGGCGAGATCAACCATCCGCCCAACCTCAGGCGAGGCCATCGGCGGCCCCTTCCTGCCGATCGATCGTGCGGAGCTCGAGCGCCCGTCGCTTGAGTGGACGCCGGTCCACAGGGTACCGGGTCGGATTGTTCCGGGCCCACTGACACGCCGCGTGGTTCAGCGCATCGTCTTCCCGCATGGTCACCTTGTTCCAGGTGATGATCTCGAACGTCTGGTACAGGATGTCCACCAGATCGGTGCCCGGTAGAAGGTGTCCAAGGCAGATCAACGGGATGCCGAACGCGATGTTCGGGTGCCAGACGTTGGCCGGGCCGAGCCAGGTGACGGTGCGCAGCGGATCGGCGGCGCGCAGGTAGTCGGGAGGGAACGAGATGCCGACCTCGAAGTGGTCGGCCTCCTCGATGCGTCCCTCGGCGTGGCGCACGAGGCCCCGGCAGCTGAAAACCGCGAGGAAGCGGTCGGCCGGTCGCCCGAGCGGCACCAGATCGAGCAGATCCGACTGGGACGCGAGCGCCAGGCCCTCGTCGAGCTGGCGCGACAGGAACGCGGTTCGAATGCGGTCGGTCATCGCCAGCTGGCCCTCATGCAGCAGGTGGCCCTGAGCCGGTGGCAGAATCGAATTGCCGAGGGCATCGCAGTCAGTCCCCTATCTGAAAGTGCCTGTCAGCCGACGGCGAGACGATCGACACGACGTCGTTCTCCACCACGCCCAGTGTCGACAGGGGCGCTCGCAGCATCGGGCCGAGACCCTCTGTGAGCGGCGCCTCGTCGAAAAGCTCGAATCCTGAAGGACTCAGCGCCCGCCGGCAGGCCGCACAGCAGGCTGGCCGGCGGCGAAGCCGGCGTTCCAGCCGGAACACCCTCGTGGGCGCGCCGCAGTGCCTGCACACAATCGTCAGGACCAGACGCTGTCCGGCAACTCGAAGCACGAGTCCATCGGCGCGGTCGGGGAACCGGTCTGCGAGCGCGAGGAGGTCGCCGAGCGAGATTGCCGAGGGAGGCGCGAGGATCCGTTCGATGTGCCACCCCTCGTGATCGGGCATCCGGCAGGACCGGTTCCGGCCGAATCTGGTCACGAAGTGCTTGTTATGTGTTGTATCGACGACCAGGTCGCGGCCGACCAGCGCGGTGGCCCTGTCGCCTGTGAGCAGCTTCGTGAGCTCGATTGCCTGCAGGGCCGCCGCCAGCGCGCCAAGGCTCGATGGCGCCCCCGTGGGAGACGCGACGGCACGTACCGCTTCGTCGCAGGCGTAGCGCTGCTCGACGGCACCGTAGTCATGTGCGTCCCACGCACACTCGAGGCAGGGGCCGTCCCCACGAGGCACGAATGTCTGGATCCGCACCAAGCCGCCGTTGCCGTCAACCCCGGCGTCGATCCACGGGACGCCAAGCCGCCAGGCGGATTGATTGACGACCATGCGCGCCCGGCGTGAATCGAGGCAGGCCACGATCGCGTCGGCCCGCAGCGCGCCGAGCGGTACATCCTCGACCGCAGCACACAGCGCCCAGATGCGCAACGATGGATTGATCCGGCCAAGCCGCCTCGCCTGGACCGTGACCTTGGGTCTGCCGACATCACGGCGATCGATGGCCTGGCCCGCCAGGTTCCGCGGCTCGTACCGATCGGGGTCGATGAGCGTGAGAGCCGCGACGCCCGCGGCGCGGCCGAGATGAGCGATGAGATGCGAGCCGATGTTCCCGGCGCCGACGAGGACCACGTGCGCCATCTCCTACAACGCCTCCGGCGTCCAGCGGAAGCCCGTGTCGAGCGGGGTCGGCTGCGAGCAGGCACAATGTGGGACGTGCGTCCAGCAGGGGAGATCCTCCGACTGGTGATACCAGAGGTCGCACGAGGGACAGCGGACCACGAGACCCTCGATCGGCTGCTTGCACCGCGGACACATGGCGCGGGGGCCGTCCGAGGGATAGCGCTCGATGGCCGCCAGCCTCTCGGTCGTGAAAAAGAGGGGCGCCTCGTCGCGGATGCGGATCTCATCGCGGTCGTCGAGCGCCGTGATGCCCAGCACGACGGACAGCCCATTGACGCGAACCCGCTCGGTCCGCCCGACGAGAAGCAGCCATACGTCCCGCCCGCGATCCGACGCTCGGCGCAGCACGACCGAGGACGCACGGTCGTCCGCACCGGCGTGATCGCCGCGCCCAGGGGCCGAGCCGCGCAGTCTCAGACTCCCTCCGGCCAGATCAATCGCCGTCCACTCGTGCGAAGTACTCAGCTGCCACAGGTACGCCATCGGATGACCTCAGGTCGGAGCCGCCAGCGACAGTTCGCAGTCACAACGTGCTCGTCTCGTATTCACGGTAACGACGAGCTTGCAGTTGGCAAAGTGAAAAGATTTGCAGGAGCCGCCGTGTTGATGGTCGGGTCGATGACCGCAACGGTTTGCGCCCCGCTCTCGACCGGTGCAACACGTACCAGATCCGGGCCGCTGTGGTCGTGCTATAAGCGAGCGAGCGGTCGGAGGACCGGACCGGAAGATCGAGGGAGCTCGGGAGGGAAATGTCGATGAGCGACCACATCCACCACACCAGTTGCAGCGCGACCACGCACGGACCCAGGAAACTGAGCGAGGAGGAGCGGCGGCGCCGCCGCCGCCGGGCGCTGATTGCGTACCTCGTCGGCGACCAGCGCATGCAGGACTACGAGATCGTCGACGCCCTGCAGAAGATGTTCGGGATCTCGATCGCACGGTCGACGGTCACGCGCGATCTGCAGTGGGCGAGGCAGGAAGGCTGGATTGTCACGAGGATGGGCGAGGGTTGTCCCGGGCGCGAGGAGCTCGAGGCGGTCAAGCAGACGGCGCATTTCTATGGTGGCCTGCAGCACTCGTTGCAGAAGCGGTCCGAGGGCACGTTGAAAGCGCTCCACGTATTCTGGAGCGGGTCGAGGCATTCGGGGGCCAAGGCTGCGGCGGAGGGCAGCCTGCCGACGATCAACCACACGGCCTCGGCGGAGCATGACAGCGGAGTGCCCGAGAGCGACGAGGCGTGGGACGAACGCCTGGTGCGCTTCGCGACGCGGTCGGCGCCGACGCTGTCGGCCCTGCTGGCGAAGGCCGAGCGGATCGGGGTCACCTTCGGCCGGACGATCGGCGCCAACATCGAGGCGCTCGCCGAGGCGAAGCAGGGGACCCGCGCGTCGCGTTCGACGCCCGGAGTGGTGCCGACCTCCGGCGAGCCGCTCGGAGGCGCGCGGCCGGAGTGGGCGTCGACGGATCTGGCCGAGCGCCTGAGCCAGATCCTGGGCGGGGCTCCCGTGCCCTCGCTGCGCGGTATCTCACCTGTCATCCAGGAGGAGTTCAGAGGCCGCGATCACGCCATCGTGCTGAGGTTCATCCGAGGGTTGCGATCGTTCCGGGAGGTGTTCGGCGACGATCGGACCCGCGGTCTGGTGGGCCAGCTCGACACGGTGCTGACGAGCGCGGGCAGCTTCGGCGAGCGGTATCACGCGTTTCGGAACGAGTACGCCCGCATTCCCGGGCTCAGCCGCGAGCGCATGGGAGAGCTGGCGCTCGGCGATCTGGGTGGCGTCGTCATTTCCAAGGACGGACGCTTCACCAAGGTCCAACAGAAGGCCTTTGCGGCCCTGCGGGAGCTCTGGACGGGGATCCGCATCGAGGATTTCAGGCGTGTCAGCGAGGCCGCCAAGGGCAACGGGCACCCGGGCGTCATCCTGAGCGCGATCGGCGCGCACAAAGCCGACCTCACGCTGGCGCTGACGTGCCGCGAGCGGCTGGTGAATCACCTCGTCATCGACGAGACCCTGGCCGGCCGGCTGAGCGAGCTGCTCCACTTGTCGAAGGCCGCGTAGGGCCCGCTTCACCCGGCGCGACGCCAGGCTTCTCGATCGCTCCTACTGAGAGCAGCCCCCCGCCGTGACCGGCCAGATGACCTCGGCCCGATCGTTCCGCGTCTCATACATCTGGTCGTACAGGTTCACGACCGGGTCGCAGTGCGGCACGACGAGCTCATCCTGGCGATGAGTGCTTCGAGCTTGTCGAGGTCGACGCAGAGCGCCGGCGTGTCGGGCTCCCACTTGGACACCCGACTCGCGAAGCCGGTCGGCTTGGGACATCGCCGCCAGGTCGGCGGCCGTATAGCCTTTCACCGGCCGCGGAACATACAGGCCGGCGGCGCAGCGGCGGTCGCGGACAAGAACGTGCGGCGCGACGGCGGTGAAAGCTGCTCGCTCATGCCGGTGCTCCTTATCGCGAAGGAGAGCATCGTACCCCGGGGCGAATGGCGACCTTGACAGTCGGCGATGAACGCCCCTAGTATCGCCGTGTCCCAATAGCTGACTTCCCGAAAGTGTCGCGTCCTCTGCCAAGCGAAGGAGGAGAACGTGGATACAGCAGTGTCACAGCCCTACCGCGCCTACAGGCCGCGCCCGTTTACGAAAGCCGAGCGGCCCGACGTCACGATCCTGTTCGGCGGCCTCCACTGGAGGGCCGAGCGTGTGCTCCAGGCGGTGTTCGAGCGTCAGGGCTACA
>CAZCEL010000422.1:0-4589 GCA_964497175.1 uncultured Bifidobacteriaceae bacterium | reverse complement strand
CAGGATGCCGCCCGGCTTCACCATCGCGACGTCCTCGACAAACGTCGCCGCGTTCATCGCCAGCACGATGTCCACCACGTCGTGGCGGCCCAGCCAGCCGTCCTTATTGAGACGGATGTTGTACCAGGTGGGCAGTCCCGCGATGTTCGACGGGAACATGTTCTTGCCAGACACCGGGACGCCCATCGAGAGAATGGATCGCAGCAGCACCAGGTTGGCCGTCTGGCTCCCCGAACCGTTGACCGTGGCTACCTGAATGCTGAAGTCGTTGACGATGCGCTGGCGGCTGGCGGAGCGCGGCTGTTCCTGAGCGAGCAGATCTGTCGATGACATTCACCCGTCCTTACAAACGTCCACCCGTCCTTACAAACGTCTGGAACTAGAGGAATACCAGGCGGACTCCCGGCCAAGAGGCCAATCCGAGCGAGTATACCATGAGGCCCGGAGGGGGGTTCGGCTAACTCAGGCGCCGAGCAGACGCTGCACCGTCAGCCCGAGGTCCGCGGGACTCTTCACCACCGTCACGCCGGCCTCGGCGAGCGCCGCCATTTTCTGGGCGGCCGTTCCCGTCCCGCCAGCGATAATCGCGCCGGCGTGTCCCATGCGCCGACCCGGAGGCGCCGTCTGGCCGGCAATGAACCCCACAACCGGCTTTCCAAAGCGATCCTTGATCCACGCGGCCGCGTCCTCCTCGGCCGTGCCCCCGATCTCGCCGATCAAGACGACGGCCTCGGTGTCGGAGTCCTGCGCGAACAGCACGAGAGCGTCGATGAACGAGGTTCCGATGAGCGGGTCTCCACCGATGCCGAGGCAGGTGGTCTGGCCCAGTCCAAGTTGCGTGAGCTGGTGGATCGCTTCGTATGTGAGCGTGCCGCTCCTCGACACAATGCCTACACGCCCTTCGCGGCAGATGTGGCCCGGAATGATGCCTGCCTTCGCCCGGCCGGCCGAGATCACGCCCGGACAGTTGGGCCCCACCAGTCGCGACGCCGGTCTCGTCTTGAGGAACGTCATCGCACGCATCATGTCGAGCGTCGGAATGCCTTCGGTGATGCATACGATGACGCCGATCCCGGCATCGGCCGCCTCCATGACGGCATCGGCGGCAAACGGGGGCGGGACGAATATCACGGACGCAGTGGCCCCCGTCTTCGCCACGGCCTCGCGCACGGTGTCGAACACCGGCCAGCCCTCGTGCGTGGTGCCACCCTTGCCCGGTGTGACGCCGCCCACCACGGTCGTGCCGTACGAGGCCGCCTGCTTGGCGTGAAACGTGCCCTCGCGCCCCGTGAGCCCTTGCACGAGCAGTCGGGTCGACTTGTCAATGAGCACGGCCATGGGGATTACACCGCCTGAACGACTTTCTGCGCGGCCTCGCCCATCGAGTCCACCGTCGTAAAGTTCATGCCGCTGCCCCGGAGCAGGCGCTTGCCCTCGTCCACGTTGGTGCCCTCCATCCGGATCACGATGGGCAGCGTCACGCCCAGCTCCCTGACCGCCGCAATCACGCCCTGCGCGAGCACATCACACCGGAGAATGCCGCCGAAGATGTTGATGAGCACCGCCTTCACCTTCCGGTCAGACATGAGGATCTTGAAGGCATGGCGGATCTGCTCGGCACTGGCTCCTCCGCCCACATCGAGGAAGTTGGCCGGCCGGCCCCCCGCAAGCTGGATGATGTCCATCGTCGCCATCGCAAGGCCGGCACCGTTGACCATGCAGCCGATGTTGCCGTCGAGGTGGATGTAGTTGAGCGAATGCTTCGAGGCCTCCACTTCGAGCGGATCCTCTTCCCCAAGGTCTCGAAGGTCGCGGATGTCGGTGTGCCGGTAGAGGGCGTTGTCATCCACGTTCATCTTGGCGTCGAGTGCGAGCAGGTCGCCCGAGGCCGTCACCACAAGTGGATTGATCTCGATCAGCGACGCGTCGGTTGCCAGGAACGCCTCGTACAACGACGTCGTCAGCCTGGTGGCCTTCGCAACCTGGGCGCCGTCGAGGCCGACCGCGAACGCGATCTGTCTCGCCTCGAATGGCACCAGACCCACACCTGGCTCGATGTACACCTTGACGATCTTCTCGGGCGATGAGGCCGCCACCTCCTCGATGTCCATCCCGCCCGCGGCGCTGGCGATCATGACGGGCCTGCCCGTCGCGCGATCGATCACCAGGCTCACGTAGAGCTCCCGCGCCGTCTGCAGGCCTTCCTCCACGAGCACGCGCGACACGATGCGGCCTGCCGGACCTGTCTGGTGTGTGACCAGGGTCATGCCGATCATCGCCTCTGCCAGGCGCTCGGCGTCTTCGGCCGACCGGGCCAGCTTCACACCTCCGCCCTTGCCGCGGCCGCCGGCGTGGATCTGCGCCTTCACGACCACGACGTCGCTGCCAAGGCGGCGGGCGATTTCACCGGCCTCGGCGCCGCTGAAGGCGACCTCGCCGCGCGGAATGGGAACGCCGTGCCGCGCGAGGATGGTCTTGGCCTGATACTCGTGGATTTTCATGACGGGGGAACCTGGGGATGCTAGTCGCAGATTCGAAGAGCGTCAAGCCGCGGTCGCCGTAGTGTGGGCCCTGGAGCGCGTCACATCTTGATAACGTCGACCAGCTCCTTCACAGCCTGTGCCGACCTGGCGAGCGCGGTTTGTTCGTCGGCGGTGAGCGCGACCTGCACGATCTGGTCGACGCCGCGGGCCCCGAGCTTGACGGGGACGCCCACGAACAGATCATGAATCCCGTACTCGCCTTGCAGAAAGACCGAGCACGGCAGGATCTTCTTCTTGTCCTTGAGAATGCACTCGACCATCTCTGCGGCGGCCGCGCCGGGGGCATACCACGCACTGGTGCCGACCAGCTTCGTGATCTCGGCGCCGCCGTCGGCCGTGCGCCTGCAGATCGCGTCCACTCGCTCCGTGGACATCAGCTCGGTAATCGGGATCCCGGCCACCGTCGAATACCGCGGGAGCGGCACCATCGTGTCGCCGTGGCCGCCGAGCACGAAGGCGTGCACGTTCTCGACCGAGACGTTCAGCTCCATGGCAATGAACGTCCGCATGCGCGACGAATCAAGCACGCCGGCCATGCCGACGACCCGCTCGCGTGGAAAGCCGCTGAGCCTGTACACGGCCTGGCACATGGCGTCGAGCGGGTTGGCCACCGGCACGATGACGCAGTCCGGCGAGTACTTGACGATATCTGCGGTGACGGACTTCATGATGCCGAAATTGACGTTCAACAGATCGTCCCGGCTCATCCCGGGTTTGCGGGGCACGCCCGAGGTGATCACGACGACGTCTGAGTTGGCCGTCTGCGAGTAGTCGGCTCCTCCGATCACGCGGCTGGGAGAGCCGGTGATGGGGCACGACTCGAGAATGTCGAGCGCCACACCGGTGGCCTTCTGGTCGGCGACGTCGACGATCACAACATCGGCCAGCCCCTTGTCGGCGATACACCGGGCCACCGTCGCGCCGACGTTGCCGGCGCCACCGACTACGGTCACCTTTCGATTCATCGACGCTCCTTCGAGGCTGCGAGCCTCACTCTGTCCCCGGCACCCGGCCACCAGGCCTCACATGTTCCTGATGATCGCGTCGGCGAACTCTGATGTCTTGAGCTCCACGGCTCCTTCCATGAGCCGCGCGAAGTCGTAGGTCACCTGTCTGGCACCAATCGCGCCGTCCATGCCCTTGACGACCAGGTCCGCGGCCTCGCTCCAGTTGAGGTGCCGCAGCATCATCTCGCCCGACAGGATGACCGATCCTGGATTGACTTTGTCCTGGTTGGCATACTTGGGCGCCGTGCCATGCGTAGCCTCGAACACCGCGTGGCCGGTGACATAGCTGATGTTGCCCCCGGGTGCGATGCCGATGCCGCCGACCTGCGCCGCCAGCGCATCCGACAGATAGTCGCCGTTGAGGTTCGGTGTGGCGATCACATCGAACTCGTCCGGCCGTGTCAGTACCTGCTGGAGAGTAATGTCGGCAATCGCGTCCTTGATGACGAGTCCCGCCCCGGTCTTCCCATCGGGAATGCGGCACCACGGCCCGCCGTTGATCTCCACGGCACCGAAGTGGTTCTTGGCAACGAGGTAGCCCCAATCACGGAAGGCCCCCTCAGTGAACTTCATGATGTTGCCCTTGTGGACGAGCGTCACGCTCCTGCGCTTGTTGGCGATCGCGTAGGAAATGGCACTGTGCACGAGTCGCTCGGTGCCAAGATAACTGATCGGCTTGACCCCCAGCCCGACCTGGACGGCCACGTCCCGCTTGGGTGCGCCGATGGTCTCGAGCTGCGCCTGCCATTCGCGCGCCGCCCTCACCGTGCCAAACCGGATCTTCCCGAACTCCTCGGGGAATTCCCGTTCCAGAAAGTCGAGAATCTTCTGCGCCTCCGCCGTCCCGGCCGCGTACTCGATGCCGGCATAGATGTCCTCGGTATTCTCACGGAAGATCACCACGTCCACCTGTTCCGGGTGCCTGACCGGAGACGGCACGCCACGGTACCAACGAACCGGTCGCAGGCAGACGAATAGATCCAGCAACTGTCGCAGCGCCACGTTCAGCGATCGAATGCCGCCTCCAACCGGCGTGGTC
>CAZCEL010000421.1:0-4594 GCA_964497175.1 uncultured Bifidobacteriaceae bacterium | reverse complement strand
GATCAGGTAGTCGTCCGAATAGCCCTGCCGATCGTAGGCCGGCGGCATGGTCGGAAACGGCTGCGTCGGCGCGTACCACTCGCCGGGCACATCACCCTTCGGCACTGGCCGTTCCTCGATCGGCCAAATCGGCTGACCCGTTGCGCGGTCGAGCACGTAGAGAAACGATTGCTTCCCGGGCTGCGCCAGGGCCTTGACGCTCCGGCCATTGACCGTGAAGTCGGCAAGGATCGGTGGGCTGGCGATATCGAAGCCCCACAGCGGGTGATGCACCAGCTGGAAGTGCCACCGTCGCTGGCCGGTCTTCAAGTCGACCGCAACGACGGTTTCGGCAAAAAGATTGTTGCCTGGACGCTGGCCGCCGTAGTAGTCCCCTGTGGGGCCCTCGACCGGAAGGTAGGCCAGGCCGAGCTGAGGGTCGATGGCCATCTGCGTCCAGACGCCGTTGTTGCCGTTGAAGGCCCACGAGTTCTCTTCCCAGGTGTCGTTGCCGAATTCGCCGGGCATCGGGATGGTGCGAAAGATCCACAAGCGCCGGCCGGTTCGGACATCGAAAGCCTGCACGAGTCCTTTCGTGTTGTTGTGAGTTCTTGGCAGCGTGCCGCTCTGCTCGGAGAAGGTGCCGCCAACGACCACGATGTTGCCGGCCACGAGCGGCGTGGCGTTGATGCCAATCTCTCCCGTCACCGGATCGATCGGGTCACCACGGCCGATGATGGCCGCCTCCTTCAGGTCTACGCGGCCGCCCTTTCCAAATCCCGGCACCCTCTGGCCGCTGCGCGCGTCGAGGGCGACGAGCTGAAAGCCCATCGTGATGTACAGGATTCGCTCTTCGCGCCCGTCAGTCCAGTGGGCGAGGCCTCGCCCTGACAACACCCTCGGCGCCGCGGCGCCGCGTGAACCCTCGTCGACGGCGTGGACCCATCGAAGCTCCCCGGTCCCGGGGTCGAGAGCCACGACAGCCCGCCTCGTACCGGCCGTGGCGTACAGGACGCCGTTGACCACGAGCGGAGTCCCTTCGAGCTTGAACTCCGGTCGCGGCCCGAGGTTCTCGGTCTTGAAGCGCCATGCCACCTCGAGCCTGCCGAAGTTGCTTGCGTCGATCTGGTCGAGCGGAGAGTACCGGGAATTCCCCAGATCCCCGCCGTACGTGGGCCATTCTCCCTTCTCCGTGGCCAGCGCTCCCCGGAGGTCGGTCGTCCTCGCGACCAGCGCAAGCGCCATGATCATCAACAGACATCGGCGCGTGTTCGACGACATCGAGCCTTCCTGCCTTCCTGCCTTGCTGCCTTCCTGCCTTGCTGCCTTCCTGCCTTGCTGCCTTGCTGCCCGCCTTTACCTGCCCATGGCCAGACTTCGGATGTAGTGCACCACGCGCCAGATCTCCTCATCCGCAATCAGGCGGGCAAACGCGTCCATGTGGAAGTCTGGGCCAATCCCGTCACGAATGACGAGGAAGATCTCGCCGTCGGTCGAGCCGTGCTGCCAGGTGTCGTCCACGAGATCCGAAGGACGCCGTCCGTAGGCCGCCAGGCCGGCGGCAAGCCGGCCGTTGCCCCGTCCGGAGGCGCCATGGCAGTTGGCGCAGAGCTTGGTGTAGACCTTCGCGCCGGCAGCGATCGACTCCGGCGTGCGGGGGACCGGATTGGCGAGGCGTTGGGCGTCCAGGTGCGTGTGCGCCGATACAGGATGCTCCTGAGCGGCCAGGATCGGCCCGACAAGAAATACCGCTCCCATCGCCGCGACGCGGGCGGCAACACCACTCGCCTTCCTCATGTCGACTCCAGCCGCGTGATTCTAAGGATACTTGAAATCCTGATGGTGACGAGGTCAGCGGTCTGCGATCAGCCGTCAGCGGTCAGCCTTCGGTTCATCGTGCTTCGTCCGTTATCATGCTGGTCCCTGGCGTGTCGCGTCGAGGGTCGTCGATCAGTCGATCCTCGGTTGGCCCGTCTGCTATAAGACGCGCGGCTGTCGTTTCTCGGCCGTCGTGACCCGCGCACGGGCGATTGGATCCAGAAGGAGCATTCCAGATGAGACACGCACTCCTCGCGGCAGGCGCCTTGACGGTGTTCGCAGCGTTCGCCGTGTCGGCCGGCGGCCAGTCTCCGCGCCAGCCTGCCCGGCGGGCTCAGGTGACCAGGGAGCATGGCTCGACCTTCACGCACATCGACGCGCTCTGCCACGGCGACGACGGCAGCCGGGTGTACAACGGATTTCCGCTCGCGGAGGCGGTACGGGAGAGCGGCTGCGCCAAGACCGCGATCGACACGCTCAAGGGCGGTGTCGTCACGCGCGGAATCCTGCTCGACGTTCCGCGTCTCAAGGGCGTGGCGGCGCTCGATCCCGGTTCGCAGGTCTTCGTGGAAGACATCGAAGCATGGGAGAAGCAGGCCGGCGTCAAAGTCGGTTCAGGCGACGCGCTGCTCCTGCACACGGGACGATGGGCGACCGGACGGACTTCCGGGTTCGACGTCTCGGTCGCCCCCTGGCTGAAGGCGCGCGACGTCGCGCTCATCGGCAGCGACAGCACGCTCGACGCGGGGAGGTGCCCGGAACGACGCTGCCGCTGCACAAGTTCGTGTTGATCGCGCTCGGCATGAACATCATCGACAACGCGGATCTGACGGAACTGGCGTCCACGGCGGCGAGGCTGAAGCGCTGGGAGTTCATGTTCGTGGCTGGCCCGATCGCTACGCCTGGAGGCACCGGCTCGCCCCTCAATCCGCTGGCGATCTTCTGAGGCGGAGGCGCGCCTCGAGACGACGACGCGACATCCGGGGGTGAGAATGCAGGGGATGAGCGGCGGTCGCCCGCCGGAGGTCACTGCTTCGCGCCCAGCCTGCGCAGCAACGCGGCGGTCGCCTCGCGCGGCAGGCTGGCGCCCACGCCGTTTTCGCGCCGTGCCGCCATGAGCGGCGTGCGGCCGGCCCGGTTCCTGGCCTCGAGGTCGGTGCCTCTGCTTGCCAGAAACTCGATCACGCTGTCCATTCCCAACGCGGCGGCCGCGTGCAGCGCCGTATCCCCGGCCTTGTTCGCTGCATTGACATCCCCACCGAGCTCGACGGCAATCCTGACCGCGTCGAGGGCGAGTCGCTCCTCCTCGACGGGAATCGTGGTGGCGATCTCGAGCGGGTTGGAGTTGTAGTACGAGAAATCACGCCTGTCCTTGATGAACGCCTCGGTGCCCGTCGCCCGGCTGTAGCCGTTCCCCGCGGCCACCATCAGCGGCGTCGTCCCGTCGTTGCTCGGCGCGCGCGGATCGGCGCCTGCCGCCGCAAGGACCCGCATCATCTCGACTTCGAGAAACCGGCTCGCGAGCCAGAACGGCGTGGCGCCGGCCCACCGCTCGAGGAACGCAAAATCGTGGCTCCAGCGCCTGACCGGCGTGCCCCTGAGAACGCGAGCGTTGGGATTGGCGCCGCGAGCCAGCAGCGCCTTCACGAGGTGCACGCCGGCGCCCGGATCGCTGTTCTTCGTCGCCCGGTCGCTCAAGGAACCCCGCAGCACGGCCGCATGGAGTGCCGTATAGCCGAGCGGCGCGGCGTTGGGATCGGCCCCCCCCTCGAGGAGGAACGCGGCCAGCGTGCCGTTGCCGCTGTGGGCGGCGACGATCAAGGCGGTGTTCCCGTCGGCAGTCGTGTCGTTCACGTCGGCGCCGGCGTCGACCAGCAGGCGCGCCGACTCGAGATCGCCCGATCGCGCGGCGAACAGCAGCGCAGTGCTCCCGCCCTCGTCGACTTCCGCAATCGGCGTATCACGCGATGCACTCCCCGCGCCGCGGTTGCCGCCCATGATAAAGGCCCGCCGCCGCGTCTGCGACCGGGCGCGCACGTCGGCGCCGTGCTCGATCAGCAGGCGAGTGATGCGCGGCTGCCGGTTGGCGACCGCCCACATCAGGGCCGTCTGCCCTCTCGTGGACTCGCGGGCGTCGACCTTCGCGCCGCGTGCAACGAGCGCACGGGCCGCCTCCAGACTCCCGGAGCGCGCGGCGAGCATGAGGGAGGTTTCGCCGCTCTCGAGCGCCGCGTTCGCATTGCCGCCGGCGGCCAGCAGTTTCTCGACCATGGCGCCCTGGCCGCTCGAGCAGGCCATCAGAACGGGCGTGACGCCCAGGTCGTTGGCCGTATTCACGCGGGCGCCCGCGCGCAGCAGCCGATCCGTCGTCTCGAAATCCTCCCAGTACACCGCCCAGTGAAGGGCGGTGGCGCCGTCGGGCTGCTGGAGGTTGACATCGATCCCCTGCTTCAGCAGAACCGGAATGGCCGCCCGATCCCGGTTCCTGACGGCGTCGATGAGACGAAGATCCTCGGCGGCAAGAGCCTGGACCGCGTGCAGAAACAGGAGCACCACACCTGCGAAGACGTGGCAGAGGGGTGGAAGGCCGCCCAGTCCGATGCGCCCGTGGCTTGATTGCACATTCCCGCGCGAACGACAAGTCGCTGCCAGCAGCATCGACAAGCCGGGACATCTCATCGCATCGCCCACGATCCGCCTACGAAGTCCTCAGGAGCGCCGCCGTCCCGCCGCGCCTCTCGCCTCACGGCGCTGACCGGACGAGGCCTCACGCCTGTGAGCCGACTCAGCGTCTGTC
>CAZCEL010000420.1:0-4620 GCA_964497175.1 uncultured Bifidobacteriaceae bacterium | reverse complement strand
CGGTCGCGAGCGCGAGCTGGTGCTTCGCGATGAGGGCGATCACCTCTTTGACTTCCGGCAGCAAATCACCGCCGCGTGCGACGGACACGAAGCGCCGGTTCTCCTTGGAGAACCGCACCTGGTTCTCGGCATCGAACGTGGGCATCCAGACCACGCGTCCCCATCCGCCTGAGACCTGCGTCATGTGCTCGACCGCCGCCGGGTTGACGCCGCCCACCGTGAGGTTCAGGTCGATGCCGCCGAGCACGTCGATGCCCGGCACCTGCAGGCGCACCACGTAGGCCAGGCCGGCGGTCGATTCGTAGTGGTTCTTAAGCACGATCGCCCGCATCCCGTTCGTGCGCGCCTGGCGTGCCGCCTCGAACGGATCGATCGATCGCGGGCGGCTGTCGGGAGAGCTGTGGAGGTGGATGTCGATGGCGCCCCGCAACAGGCGCGCCGCGTCGTTCTCTGCGCCCTGCGCCTCTGGTCCTGCCGGACCGCCGAGCGCACCCGGAGCGGCGCCGATCGCAATCGCGGTGATGAATGCCCTCACGCGACGCCGGGTGGCCATCATGCCCCTTCCCTCCTGACGCGCTTCGCGGGGACCCTGCTCGACGGTCTGATTCGGAGCCTCGCTAGGGTTTCGCCGCGGGAGCGAACGGCCCGACCTCCGGCTTGCCCTGTGTGTTCGCCAGCGGACCGAGCTCGGCCGCCACGCCGCGCGCGATCGCGGCCGTCTCGCTGCCGGCCTGGAAGCAGGTGAAGTCCGGACGGTCGCGCCAGGCGAGCGGGCCGCACAGGCGGATTCCCGCTTTGATCGCCGCGTCGTGCACGATGTTGATCGCTCGCTCGTAATCGGGCGTGCCCTGCCGGTAGCCCGAGAAGTTGCCCAGATCACCGCTGGCTGCGAAGATCGCGGTTACGCCGGGCACCTTCGCGATGGCGTCGGCGTTCTTCACGCCCTCGAGCGTTTCGATCATCAGGATCAGGATGACGTTGTCGTTGATGGTGTTGCGATAACCGCCCGGCGCCGTGCCCCACATGTTCGCGTCGAACGCCTGGCCGCCTCCGGCGCTGCGGCGGCCGAGCGGCGGGAAGTAGGTCCAGTTCCGCGCGGCGATTGCCTCCTCGACAGTGTCAACGGTGGGCACGACTACCACCAACGCGCCCCCGTCGAGGGCGTGCTGGATCTCCCGCTCGTCGGCGTAGGCCACGCGCACGCCGGGAACGGCCTTGGCCCGCGGACACGCGTACCACATTCTGGCGGCGGCCTGCCAGTCGCGCTGGTCGTGCTGCATCTCGGTCCAGATGAAGTCGTACCCCGCGTTGGCCATGGCGCAGTAGGTGGCTGGATCAGTTGCGCTGAACACCGTGCCTCCTGTCACCTTGCCGCCCGCCAGCATCTTCAGCTTGACGGGATTCCAGACCTTGGCGCCCGGCGGCGCCGTGAAGGCCGGTCCGTACTTCCACGTCGACGGATCGAACGGCCCCTGATTGACGGCACCGGGCGGCGCCACGTTGCGTGCGTTGCTGTCCTTGCCCGCCGGTGCGGCCAGCGGGAACTTGGCCGCGCCAGCCGCGGCGTTGTTGGCGTACGGATCGGCGGTCGGTTTGGGTTGCGCCTGTCCCGCAGGCTGCTGGGCACCACTCGCCGGCGGCTGGTTTTGTGACTGGACGGCCAGTGTCCCGAGCACGACGACAGCGGCGACGGCGGTCAGAACAAGCAGCTTCTTCACAGTGCCTCCTCGCTCGAATGCCATTCTCTTGATACGCGAGACTATGCACCGTCAGAGAGCCGAGTGCAACAGAATGGCGGACGACGAAACACGGTCCGTTACGCGTCAACCAACCGGTACGACGAGGTGAGCTGAATCGCGCCGCGCAGCGTACGGTACAACGGGCAGCTCATCGCGTAGACGGCATGGACCCGTTCGATGGTCGGGCCGGCCTCGGGCGGCGCCTGAAGCTGCATGCCGACGTGAATCCGCCGGATGACCAGCACGTTGTCCTCGGTCTCGACCTCGCCCACCGCATCGGCCGAGAGCCTGCCACCGCTCGCATCGATCTGGCGCGCTTCCAGCGCGCCTCCAAATGTTCCGACCATTCAACCGGCTGTCGCCCCGATCACGTAGTCGATCGTGGCGGCGTGGGATTCCCCGAGCCTCCCGGGGTCCACCTTGTAGTGCCCAGCGATGGCGCCGTGGACACTGAAATGGACGGGTTGCGATTCTCCGGGAAGATACGCGATCCTCAAAGGCCCGCGCTGCCGCACGATGCGGACCCGCGACGTATAGACGACAGTCGACATAAGCACCCCTTCCTTCCGCCTCCAGCCGTCCACGGGCGGCCCTGCACCGCCGGTGGCCCCCGTCCGGCCGCCCATCGGAATCTCCTTCCGGCCGGCCCCTCGAATCCGTATCCTTCGATCATGAACGCGCTGCAGCTGTTGGCGCTGCTGACCTATACGGGCGGAGCCTTCGTGTACGGGGCCGTGCTCGGGCTCTGGGTCCGCGAGCGCGGACAGGCCGAGTTTACCCCCTCCCGCGGCTCCCGCCCGGACTCGCGGCAGGTGGCGGCCGTCAGCGGCGCGATGCTGACCGCGTGCTTCGCGTGGTTCGTCCTGCACGTGATCATGACACTGGAGCAGTTCGGCCCGCCGGGTCCGCAGTTCGGGCTCCAGTCGGTCCAGTTGTGGCTCGCCTTCCTGTTTCCTCCGCTCCTCATCCACATCTCGTACGCGAACGCGTTGCGCGACTCGAGCGTCAGTCGCGTGTGGCGGCTGCCAATCTGGCCGGCGTATCTCGTCACGCAGACCGTCGCCGTCGGGAGCCTGCTGGTGCTCTGGGACATCGTGCCGCCCCTCCCGTTTCCAGTCCAGCCGGTGATCAACTACGGCATCCCCATCAGCTTCATCGGCGCCGCGCTCTACGCGGCGGGGCTCATGCTGCGGCCCAACCCGGCCCGCGACCGCTCGCGCAAGGCGCGGTCGCGCCGGTGGGCCATCGCGTTGTACGCGGCGACGGCCGTGCTCTTCGTGCTGCTCTTGCTGGTCGGCGGACAGGACCCGAGCCGGACTGCCGCCGACCTGCTCGCGATAGCGTCCAGATCGCTGCCGCTCGCCTTCATCTTCGTGTTCACCTACTTCGAGAGCCGATTCGAGTTCTTCGACCTGTTCGTCAAGCGCGGCCTGTGGCTCATGCTCACGGCCGGCCTGCTGACCGCGGGCTTTGCGATCGTGTTGCCAGTTCTGCGGCCGCTCGACGCGGGCTGGGCCGCGTGCGTTGTCTACGCCATCGTGATCCTCCCCGTCGTGGCGGTTGCGCCCTGGCTGTACGGGCTGATAGCCCGGCAGCTGGACTGCCGCTGGCTTGGCCGCCGCCTCACGACCGTTGAGGCCGTGAAGCACTTTCTGTCCTGCCTGCGGTCGGCGACCAGCGAGCCACAGCTGGTCGAGCAGGCCGAACGCGGGCTGAAGGAGATTTTCGACGCCCCTGTCGCCGTCCAGCTGAACGGCGCCGGCGACGTCCCGGGGTTCACGGTCGCGCAGGAGGCCGCGGTCCGGTCTGGCAGCGCCCTCACCGGGCGCATTCTCATGGGCCGGCGCTCGAGCGAGGCGCCGTATTTCAGTGAAGACGTCGCGCTTCTCACCTCGCTCGCCGATGTGCTGGGCTCGGTGGTCGACAACCTGCGCCTCCAGCGGCGCGAGCAGGAACAGGACCAGCGGGCGCGCGAGCTGATGCTGCACGCCAGCCGCTCGGAGCTGAAGGCGCTGCGCGCCCAGATCAATCCCCATTTTTTCTTCAACGCGCTGAATGCGATCGCGGGCCTGATTCACAAGGATCCGGCCGTCGCGGACCGCACCATCGAACAGCTCGCCGACGTCTTCCGCTACGCGCTGCGCGGCGCCGAGAGCGAGTGGGCCATCCTCGACGAGGAGCTCGAGTTCGCGCGCGCCTACCTCGAGGTCGAGCAGGCGCGGTTCGGCTCCCGGCTGCAGGTGGACGTCCGCCTGGCAGCCGAGGTCCGCGGCGCACGCGTGCCGACGATGATGGTGCAGACGCTCGTGGAAAACGCGATCAAGCATGGCGTCGCCCAGGTGCGCGGCAGCGCATCGGTCGACATCGCGGCGCGGTTGGACCAGGGGCGCCTCGTGGTGACCGTCAGCGACACCGGCCCGGGCTTCGTGGACACGACGGCCCGATCTGACGGGAGGCCGCGGGCGCTCGCCGCGCCAAGAGGCTCCGGGTACGGGCTTGCCAATATCAGGCAGCGGCTCGACGGATACTTCGGCGCCGACGCCGCCCTGACGATCCAGCGCGATACCGAACGGGGACGGACGATCGTCTCGGTGTCGCTGCCGTTCGAGACCTACCGCCACAGGCCGCCGGCGGCGGCGCACGCGTCCGCGTCGAGCGACCAGGTGATGTGACCATCCGGGCATTCATCGTCGACGACGAGGAGCCGGCGCGGGAGCGGCTGCGGCGGCTGCTCGCGGGAACCGACCTCGAGATCGTGGGCGAAGCCGGTGATGGCGGAGAGGCGCTCGCCCGTATCGCCGAGCTTGCCCCGGACCTGGTGTTTCTGGACATCCAGATGCCGGGCATGTCCGGGCTCGATGTCGCGGCGCGCCTGCCGCCT
>CAZCEL010000419.1:0-4658 GCA_964497175.1 uncultured Bifidobacteriaceae bacterium | reverse complement strand
CGACAGGCCCCTCGATCCTCCCCGGCGCATCGAACTGCAGCCGTACGCGCTTGCAGGCATGTCCCGTCAATCGGCGGCGAGGGGGGATCTGGCCGGCTCTGCCGGTCTTGACCTCCGCGTCGGCCTGGGGACCGGGGCAACCTTGTCGGCGACGGTGAACCCGGACTTCGCACAGGTCGAGCAGGATCCGGCCGTGCTGAACCTGACGGTCTTTGAAACGTTCTTTCCGGAAAAGCGGCCTTTTTTTCTCGAGGACAACCGCACGTTCGTCCCTCCGTACGAAATCTTCCAGCTGTTTCATTCCCGGCGCATCGGGCGGCGTCCGGATCACTTCCCGCCCGCCGCGAGCGATCGGGTCGTCGATGAACCGGACCAGACGACCATCGTCGGGGCGGCAAAGCTGACGGGCAAGGGAGGCGGGTGGACCTACGGTGCGCTGACGGCTCTGACTGGGAGCGAGCACGCACTACTCCGCTCCAACGAGGCCGGCCAGGCGGTCCGGCATCTGGTGGAGCCGACCACGTCATACAACGTCGCCCGGCTGCAGCGCGACGTGTTTCGAGGCTCATCCAACGTTGGCATCCTCGCGACCGGGGTGGTGCGCGCAGGCGACCTCGACGCGTACACGGGCGGAGGCGACTACAACTTGCGGTGGGATCGCAATCGAGTCAACGTGAACGGACACTGGGCGGTGACCCGCGCTCCCGTTCGAGGGGTCGCGCGGACAGGGTTCGGCGGGACGACCAACTTCAACGTCTCGCGGAAGCACGTCGGTGCATACGGACACTTCGATCATTTCGACAGCGAGTTTCGCGTCGACGACCTGGGCTTCTTTCGGGATCGGCCCAACAGGACTGCGTTCGATGGAGGCTGGCGCCTCGAGCAGCCGGACCCGTGGAAGGCATTCAGGCAAGTGTCTTTGAGGGTCGGCGCGGGCCAGTCCTGGGCGGGTGACGGCCTGGTGTTTTCGCGGGTGTTCAACGCGCACAACGCGATGGAGTTTCGAAACTACTGGCTGATCGAGGCCGGATACGAGCGCGCGTTCGAAGTGCTCGACGATCTCGACACGCGCGGAGGTCCACCCATCATCAGGCCCGCCTCGCACGGGATGTATGTTGGCGTCGGCAGCGACAGCCGCAAGACATGGCGACTGTTGATGGTCGGCAACATGCGGAGAGACGCGGAGGGAGGATGGGCGTCGCGCTTTGGCCCCGAGCTCAGCCTGCGGCCGTCTGGACGGCTGCAGGCCTCGGTCAGCGCGAGCTACGACTTCGGGCGGGACATCGCGCAGTGGATCACGAACACGGACGTCGACGCCGACCTCACGCCAGACCACGTGTACGGCACCCTCGAGCGCGACGTTCTGAACGTGACCCTGCGTTCCACCTATGCGATCCACCGCGACATGACCGTGCAGCTCTTCCTGCAGCCGTTTGTCGCGGTCGGACAGTACGACGACATCCGCCGGCTCGCCGCGCCCCGTTCGTTCCTGTTCGAGCCGGCGCTGCTCGGCGAGTCGCCCGACTTCAACAGGAAGTCGCTGCGCGGGAACGTGGTCTTCAGGTGGGAGTATCTGCGCGGCAGCACGCTGTTTGTCGCGTGGAGCCTGGCCTCGTCCGACAGCTCGCGCCCAGGGACCTTCAGCGCGCTGCGCGACCTGGGTGACGCATTCGGTGGGAGCGGGACGCAGGCGCTGACGCTGAAGGTGTCGTACTGGTTCCGCCCCTGAAACAGAAAGGCAGAAGGGTAGAAAGGCAGAAATGGCTCTCGGCCGTTCTGCCGTTCTTTTAGTCGAATTCCCGCCTGGGTGCGGACTGCGCGGGTCCCACCCGGCCTGCTGCGATGTCGGCCCGGTAGTAGTTCTCCCCGCGGACAGCGGACCCCTCTATGCGGCGCAGCAGTGCGATCTGGCCGATGTGCGTCAAGGCGTCGGCCAGCGGACCCTGAAACAGTCGCTCGGCCGGAGCGGACAGGGGCGCGTCGCCCGCGAGGAACGCATCGAAGCGGCCGAGCGTCGCGAAGAAGCGGTCCACCTCCTCGTCCCACGCAAGGGGCGAGGAATCGTGCCACGCCTGCGCACCGGCCGCGATTGACAGCCCCCAGTCGAAGAGATCCCCGATGTGCGCGAGGATCTGGGCGGGTGTCCGCGACGTGGGTGACGCTTTGAACTCCGCAAACGAGGCCGGCGCGCCCCGAAGCGATTTGCCGCCCCGGTAGGCGATCGTAGCCAGCACGTGGCGCAACAGCTGGCGCGTGGGATCACCGATCATTGGCGTCAGACTCCCTTCGGAAGATCAGGCTGCAACAGGTCACCGCGCCTTCGGCCTTCGCGAGCTCGCTCACCACCACGGCGACTACCGCGAAACCCCGGCGCTCGAGACGTGCCAGGGTTCTCGGAAAGGCGGCCGCGCCCAGCACCCGGCCGTCCAGCTGCACGACGTTGGCTCCACCCGGTTCGTGCGGATCGACCTCGACGAGGTCGAGCCCGTGGAAGGCGTCGACGGGCGCCCAACGCGGATTCACGAGCACCGTGCCCTCGCCCAGGGCCGTTGCAGCCGATTTCAGGTGAACGCAACATCGCGGGGTGACCGGCCGCACATCATAACCGAAGGGGGTGACGGCCCGGCTCACCTGATCGATGCCGTCCATGTTGGTGCGCGACGTCAGTCCGATGAACATGCGCCGGCCGGCGAGGAGCACGTCGCCTCCGTCCAGAGTACCAGGCGCCTCGATGTCGACGACCCGCCGGTGGGCGCCGAGCGCCGCCCTGACGGCAATCGTTTCGTGCCGCCGCGACGCCGCGCCGGGTCGCGTGATGATTGCCAGCTCGTCGAGCACGAGGGCCGTGTCCTCGATGAAGACCGAATCCGGCATGGTGGCGTCCGAGACGAGGCGGCTGACCGAACAGCCAAGTGCCTGCAGCGCGCGCTCATACGCAGCGTGCTGAGCGACGCCCCTGGCGACGTCAATTGGCACACGGTGCAGGTGCGTGAGCTCGCAGCCGGAAAGCGCTGGACTCACCTCACGAGTCAGGGCAATTGTCGCCTGCATCTCGATCTTTTGGACTACCTCAGAGCACCCGGATCACATCCGACCTCGTGATGATGAAGGTCTTGTCGGTCTTGAAGTCGCGGACGAGCACGGCCCGGCTCTCGGTCGTGATCATCGCGGCCAGCAGGTCCACCGGGGTCGAGACGTCCACGAAGGGAAACGCGGGCTGCATGATCGACTCGACGCTCCGTCTCTTGACGGCCGGATCGCGCATCAGCGCCTCGTAGAGGTGCGCCTCGCTCAGGGACCCGACGATCCGCTTGTCGTGCGTGATGGAGACCTGGGAGAAGTCGTGCTCGCTCATGAGCGTCAGCGCGTGCTCGACCGGCTCGTTGCACTCGATCGAGCACAGCTCGCCGGAGAGCCCGAGCGCGACCAGGTCGCGCACCGTCATCCCGCTCTTCTCGAGAAATCCCTTCTCGCGCATCCAGTCGTCGTTGAACATCTTGCCGAGATAGCGCGTGCCGTGATCGTGAAAGATCACGACCGTCATGTCCTCGTCGCGGAAGTGCTCGCGCAACTGGACGAGACCCGCCATCGCGGCCCCGGCGGAATTGCCCGCGAAGATGCCCTCTTCGCGAGCGATACGCCTCGTCATGATCGCGGCGTCCTTGTCGGTCACCTTCTCGAAGTGATCGATGACCGGGAAGTCGACGTTGCCCGGCAGAAAGTCCTCTCCGATGCCCTCGGTGCTGTACGGGTAGATCTCGTGCTTGTCGAACTGGCCAGTCTCTTTGTACTTCTTGAACACGGACCCATAGGTGTCGATGCCCCAGACCTTCACTGAAGGGTTCCGTTCCTTGAGGTACCGGCCGACGCCCGAAATCGTGCCGCCCGTGCCGACGCCCACCACGAGGTGGGTCACGCGGCCCCCGGTCTGCTCCCAGATCTCCGGGCCGGTCTCCTCGTAGTGCGCGGCCGTGTTGGACAGGTTGTTGTACTGGTCCGCCTTCCACGCGTTCGGGATCTCCTTCTCGAGACGCGAGGAGACCGAATAGTACGACCTGGGGTCGTCAGGATCCACGTTGGTCGGGCAGACGATGACCTCGGCGCCGAAGGCTTTGAGGGCGTCGATCTTCTCCTTGGACTGCTTGTCCGTGGTGGTGAAGACGCACTTGTAGCCCTTCACGACCGCGGCGATTGCCAGCCCCATCCCGGTGTTGCCCGAGGTCCCCTCCACGATCGTGCCCCCGGGCCTGAGCAGGCCCGCGCGCTCGGCGTCCGCGATCATCCGGACGGCCATGCGATCCTTGATGGAGTTGCCCGGGTTGAAGGTCTCGAGCTTGGCCAGGACGTCGCCCCGCACCAGCCCTCTGGTAAGCCGATTGATCCGCACGAGAGGAGTGTGCCCGATGGCGTCAAGAATGGTGTTACAGATCATCGGCTTCAGTGTAGCGCGCGGTGAGGTGTCGAGACGGACCGCGTGAGGACGGAGGGAGGGTGACCCGCCCCCCGGTCTGCGCTTATACTGACTGTTCATAGTTCCGGAGGAGGACCGATGAGGGTGAGATTCCTGACGGCGTTGTGTGGAACGGTGGTGCTCCTCGCCGCGGCCACGCCAGGGGCCCAGGCACCGGCAGGCGACGTGCCGACGTTCAACAAGGATG
>CAZCEL010000418.1:0-4660 GCA_964497175.1 uncultured Bifidobacteriaceae bacterium | reverse complement strand
AACGTGCACGCGGTCAGGTCGAGGAAGTCCCCGTCGTGAAGCAGGATGGTCACCCGCTGCTTCACCCCGCTGCTGTTGCCCAGCTGGAACGTTGCCGTCATGCGCTGATCGTTCGTCATCGCCTGCCCGGTGCCCTGCAGCACCACGCCAGCGGGCGACCCCGAGAGCTTGAAAAACTCGAACACGCCGGCGACGAGCTGGAAGCTGATCTGTCCAAACGTGCCCCACGGCGTAATCACACCGCCGTCGAAGCCACCGTTGGTCACCAGGTTTCCGCTCGTCACCCCGCCAGCACCCGGCGCGGTGGGATCGACGCAGTCGGTCCTGATATCCGACTGCGTGCCCGGCTTGTACGTCAGCGACACATTGTCGAGCAGGTAGTAGCCGATGCCGTCCGCTGGAACAATGCCAGCGGCATAGAACGAGATCGTCGCGTTCGTCCAGGCCTTCGTTGTGTGCGTCTTCATCCGGTAGGTCCTGAGCAGCCCGTCAGGCTCGAGCCAGAAGGTACAGACGAACAGGTCGGTGAAGTCCGCGTCGTGGATCAGGATGCTCATGCGCCGGCGCTGCGTCATCGAGTTGCCGATGTCGAAGATGGCCTCGAGTGGTGCCCCTGCAGCCGCGGTGATGCCCGTCTGCTGGAACACGACGCCCTGTGTGCTCCCTGCGTTACGGCGGTACCGGAACACTCCGCCTGACACGTTCCACTCCATGCTGCCCGGCGGAGTGTCGAACGTCAGCCAGTTGGCCGGCGGCGTGGACGGCGGGCTGCCGCCATTCGCGAAGTTGCCGTTCTGGACGAATTCGCCGGTGGATGAGCCGGCACACGTGTAGATGGTGATGTTGTCCACGGACCAGCCGATGTAGCCGACCGAGTCGTCGCTCCCGATGCGGAAGCGGAACGTGACGTTCTGCCCCGCGAGCGACGCCAGGTTCAGCCTGGTCCCAGTGAACCCGAAGCTCGCCCCGACGAAACCCTGTCGGCCCTGGAGCGGGTTCGTTGTCATGGTCAGCATTGTGCCGTTGTAGGCCTGGCCGGCCTCGTAGAGCCCGCCGGCGTCCAGCCAGGGGCCGCCGAGGCCGGTGGTGCTGTACTCGATGACGCCTCCGTCATAGAAGGAGCCAGGAATACTCGGAGTGTAGTGCTCGAACTCGAAGCCATGATCGAAGTAAAGGCGTCCGTTGGCAGGAATCACCACCGAGGCTGTCTTGGCCGCGCTGTGGTCCGACGTCTGGCCGGGATCGTCGCCGTACAGACTCTTCGTACCGCTCTTGGCCCAGCCCTGCAGCCACACCCAGTTGGTCATCGAGGTCGACGTGAACGTCCAGTTATTCGGGTTGACTTCGAGCCCGTCGGAGAAGATCACGCTCGACGGCGCGGCGCCTGTCGGACAGAGCGGCGGCGGCGCTACGGCGCCCGTGCAGGGCCACTTGCGATTGAGCTCGACCGCCTCGACGGCGGTCTTCACCTGCGTGCAGTCGCCCACCGTGATGCCCGACGTCCCGACGAGGTCCGCGCAGGACTGGATGAGGGCGGTGAAGGCGTCGAGGAACCCGGAGCCCGACGTCAGATACATGGTCAGCGCGCGATACTGGACCTTGCCGGCCTTCGTCAGGCCGATGCCGGTGATGGTCCTGCCGTTGTACGAGCCGCCGTCCACCATCAGCGCGTATGCGTGATTCGGCACGCCGCTGTTGCTGTGCACGCCGCCGTTGTCGCTGGCCGGGTTGCACTGGAACTGCGCCGAGTCGCTCGTCTTGCCCGGATCGTTGAAGAGCGTCGGCGTCATCATGTCGCGGATGGCGCCGATGCCAGGCAGATCCTCGCCGAGCTTCCATCGGACGCCAGCCGTGTCCGTACCCGCGCCGTTGCCCAGATCGACGGTCTCGCCGAAGATGTCCGAGAACGACTCGTTGAGCGCGCCCGATTGCATGTAGTAGAGCAGGTCGGCACTGAAGTTCGTGACGGCGTGCGTCAGCTCGTGCCCCACCACATCATCCGCCAACGAAAACCCGTTGCCGTAGACCATCTGGATGCCGTTCCAGAAGGCGTTCTGATAGTTGCCCGGGCACACCGCGGGATCGCAGTAGTGCACGGTCGACCGAATCTCGGCGCCCGCGTTGTTGTAACTGTCGCGCGCGTGCTGGCTGAAGAAGTAGTCGTACGTGTCGCCGGCGAAGTTGTACGCGGCGTCCCCGTCGGCATCGCCGGTGGCGGGCCCTCCCTCCGAGCGAATCAGGGTGCCTGGAAGAGTGCTCGTATTGTTCGCGGTATAAATCGTGCGGTTCTTGGCGTCTGTGAGCTGACTGAAGTTCAGGAGGACATTGCCCGTCTGGGCATCAATCCAGATGAACTGACGGAGCCCGGCATCGGTCGCCTCCACGAACCAGGCCAGCCGCGCAGGAACGCTCGTTGGCTCGAGTACCGACCGCGCCAGAACCTCGAGGCGCGGCGCACTGTAGCTCGCGGCCGCCCCCCCCTCCATCTTCCCGATCAGCTGACGGGCGACCTCCTCCGCCTCGGCCGGCGCCAGCGCAGGCGTCACAGCGGCCGGCAGATCGCCAACGATCTTGCCGTTGGCGGCCACTACGCGCGCGCCCCGCATGTGCACGACGAACTCGCCGGCGACGACCGGCACGCCGACGTGCGTCTGCCGAAACCGCACGTGCTCGACGCCCAGCTCGTCTCGTGTCAGCCGCGCCAACTGGACCTGGGAGTCGTCGCTCAACCCGAACGCGGGACCGTAGAGCCGGACAAACAGGCGCGCGCGCGTTTCGGCGGAGGCGCCGCCGAGCCCCGCAAGGAGAATACCCCGGCCGTCGGTGCTCGCAAACGCCGCCGCGCCCGTCCGGTCCGAGACCTGCCGGATGGTCAGACCCTCGCGCGGTTCGGTGAGGCTCTGGATGCGCCCCTGCCCGCTCTGCAGCACCTCCCCCTCGACCCGCTCGGTGCTCCACAGCCACCCCGCGGCGAGCAGAGCCGCCGTCACCACACCGCCAGCCAGCCGCAATCGATTCGTCGCTCGTCTCATTGGCAATCTCGCTCTCGTTGTTTGGCCTGCTCAGGGCTGAGGGTCAACGGCGTCACCCGCTCGAGCACAACCCGCCGCTCCTGAACGGGCGGGCACGGCGCGCGCACGCACTGCACGTCCACCGTGCGGACGACGTACTGGTATCGAACGCTGACGTATCCGGCGCCGTACTGGTTCAGGTCGATGGCCGTGTCGTCCAGGTAGATTGAATGCACACCCTTGCAGAGGATGGTGAGGACCCATCGATCGCCGAAGCGCTCGAATCTCGCGATCCCTTTGTTCTCGATCGCGGCGCCGGCGATCTGCTCATACGGAGCGAGTGTTCCGCCCGCGAGCGAGGGTCCCTGCGGCGCGGCGAGGCCCTGGGGCGCGGCACACGACCAGGCGACCAGGGCCGCCGTTGCGGCCACCGGGCGCGACCGCTGCGCGAGCATCGCTCGAGCCTGCCACCCTTCGCGGCCGCCGCGCCGTCGGACTGGGATGCTCAGCGTATGCAGGAGCCGGGCGCCTCCTCGCCAGGAAAGAACGAAACAAGACGCCAGCGCGAACAGCCGCATCAGGAAGCGAAGCGTTTCGTGTGGAGGCCGCAGCACTGATCCTCTGGAGGCCGGGGTTGGTGCCCAGAAGCTTAACCCCAAGCCGGATGCGCGGCAAGACCTACGGTTGGCAATCTGAGTCGCGCGACCGCAGCCCGTCACTTCCGCTCATCGTGACCTACGCGGCCGCCCGTTGGTCCTTCGTGGCCTTGGCCTTGTGCCCGTCAGGCGCTTCGTGTCGTCGCGTTGCCTCGTGCCCTTCGTGTTCAGCGGTTTTCGACGACGGCGTCGATCCACTCGACGATCTTTCCGTCCTTGAGGTAGAAGACGCCGGCCACGCGGAACGCCTGCTTCTTGCCGTCCTTGCCGGTGATCGTGTCGGTCCGAAGATTCGTCACGAGCGGGCCTGCCGCGAAGCTTTCGTGGACCTCGAATACGATCGTCGAGTTCCCCATCCCTTTCTTGAGGCGCTCGTTCACTGTGGCCCGACCTTTGACCGGCTCCTGGGTCTGCAGGAAGCGGACGACGCAGTCGTCGGAGAGAAACGAGGTCACCTTGTCGGCGTTGCCGGTGGCCCAGGCCGCCGAGAAATCGTTCACGACCTTCAGGTTCGCCTTCTCCGCCGCGGTCAGATCGCGGGCTTCGCCAGAACCTGCCATGGCGAGAGCCATGAGAACTGCTCCAACCGTCAGACCAAGTCCGTGTCTCGTCGTCTGCATGATGCGCCTTTCTGCTGCAAATCGTCGCGGGAAGAAAACTCCTGACGAGCCAGCATAAGTGGGGAATCTCGTGGCCCACACACTATAGAATCGCTCCCATGTTGTCCAGACGCGCCTTGATCCTCACGCCCCTCGTGCTCGCCGGCGCGCGCGGCGTGTCCGCCGCGGGGAAGATGACGCTCGCGGTCCATCAGAACACGTCGGCGGGCGCGGGCTACCGTGAGTCGCTCGAGGGCTGGGCCCGCGCGGGAATCCGCCAGGTCGAGCTCACGAACGTGCATCTGGACGGGTTTCTGAAGGCGAACACCCTGGCCGCCGCGCGGCGCGTCCTCACGGACCTGGGCCTGACGCCGGTGTGCGCCGCGTGCGGCGT
>CAZCEL010000417.1:0-4689 GCA_964497175.1 uncultured Bifidobacteriaceae bacterium | reverse complement strand
CCGTCCGCTGTTCGCTGCCTGAGTCGGCAGCGAGAATGACGAGCGCGCCGGGCACCGCCCCGCCGCTCGTGTCTCTGACAATTCCGCTGACTGCCTGGAGGATGAGTGAGAGTGACAGCGACAGAAAGGACACCCACGCCATGTTCAGCTCCGTGTGATGAACCGCGATGAAGACCCCGATTATAACAATGACGGCAGTTTCCAGTCCGCGGACAGAGTTCGCCGATTCCAAGCGCTGACATGTCGCCACCGTGCTGGTTCTTCAGCACGATGCTGTCTGTGTGAGTGTTGAGTGATGACCAATCCGACCATGTCAGGCAGCCTCCGGCGCGAGCGTGGCTCGTCGCAGTGTCCTCCGACGTCCGCCTCGAGGTTCTGGCCGCGTGATAGGATTTCGCTCAGTGGGCCTCACCTACGTCGATGGACGCGTGCGGGTGGCGGGCCGACGCCAGCCCCCGAGACGAGTGCGGTTTCTCGTCGACTCCGGTGCGGTGTACTCGGTGCTGCGACGCCGGGACTGGCAGGCGCTTCACCTCGAGCCGGAACGGGAGCTCGAGTTCGTGCTCGCAGACGGTACGACGCTGACCCGCGGCGTCAGCGAGTGCACGTTCGAGATCGAGGGGCGGCGAGCCACCTCGCCTGTGGTGCTTGGCGAGACGGAGGACGAACCCCTGCTGGGCGCCGTGACCCTCGAGACGCTTGGGCTGATGCTGAACCCGCTCAGCCGGACGCTGCAGCCGATGCGCCTGTTGCTGGCACGTGCGCGGACTCCCTGATACGCGGGTCTGGTAAAGCGGACCGAGCGGCGGTATCCTTAGCTGCCCCGGGCAGACGTCGATGTGTCGGCACATCGAGGAGAGGCGGCCCACGATGACAACCAAGAATCGACTGAGCGAATGCGGCATCTCGCGTCGCGACATGATGCGGATCGGCGCCGGCGGCCTGGGCTTCAGCCTCGTCGGCGGCATCGGCCCCGTGCCGTATGTCCTGGGCCAGGCGACCCGGGCGGCCGCGCAGTCGCCTTCGGGCAAGATCCTGGTGGTCTTCGAGTGGTTCGGCGGCAACGACGGACTGAACACGATCGTGCCGCACGGGGACCCGATGTACTACAAGCACCGGCCGACCATCGGCATCAAGGAACGGGATCTGCTGAAGATTGACGCGCAGTTCGGCTGGCACAAGTCGATGCGCGGGATGAAGACCCTGTACGACGAAGGCAAGCTGGCCATCGTGCAGGGCGTGGGGTACGACCAGCCGTCGTTCTCGCACTTCACATCGATCTCGTTCTGGCATACCGCGTCCCCGAACAGCGGCAACGAGTATGGGTGGATCGGGCGTATCGCGTCGGCGCTGGATCCGGCCGGGACGCGTCCGAACATGATCGTGAACATCTCTGATAGCCAGTCTCTCGCGGTGAAAGCCGAGAAGCACGTGCCGCTGGTATTCATCGATCCCATGCGATTCCAGCGCGGGGTGTTCGCGCAGGAGAAGGCGGCCCTGGACGCGCTGGCCGCGCAGCACGCGCCGGTGGGCGACGCGCACAAGTACGTGCTGGACGTCACCAGGAGCGCGGCGCAGGCGTCCGAGGTGGTGCGGGCCGCCTGGAGCCAGTACAAGGGCAGGGAGAATTCGGACCTGCGTCTGCTCGATCTCGACAAGGTGGCGGCCCTCATCGAAGCGGATTTCCCGACGAAGCTGTACTACGTGCCACTGCGCAACAGCCTGTTCGACACGCACGTGAATCAAGCGGCGCCGCACGATCGACAGCTGGAGTACTGCTCGGACGCCATCGCGGGCTTCTTCCAGGAAATGCAGCGAATCGGACGAGCCGACGACGTGGTGATGTACGTCCACAGCGAGTTCGGCCGGCGCGTGCCGGAGAATACCAGCCTGGGCACCGACCACGGCACGGCGCAGGTGAACTTCGTGGTTGGCACTGCGGTGAAAGGCGGCCTGTACGGAACGCCGCCGAGTCTGTCGAACCTGGTGCTCGGAGACAACCTCGAAAACACGGTGGATTTCCGCCGGGTGTACGCCACGCTGATCGAGGGGTGGCTCGGGGTCGATTCCACAAAAATCCTGGGACGGAAGTTCGACACCATCGACATGTTCCGAGCCTGACGCACCCTCGGGCGGCAGGCTCAGGGCCTCGCTCGATCGGCGGGGCCCGGCGTTGCGCTTCGTGGAGGACATGATGCCCACTCGCCTGGGTTGGCTTCCGGGACCAGCGGCCTGGAAGGACGACCTCACGCCCATCACCGCCGCCGACTGGAACTACGACCGCGCGGCGCACCTGCTGGCGCACGCGGGGTTTGGAGGGGCGCCCACGGAAGTCGAGCGCTTGGCCGACACCGGCCTCGAGCGCGCGGTCCGGTCGCTCGTCTACTACGAGAGCCTCCCGAATCCGAAAGTGGAGCCTTTTGTCGAGTCGGGACTCTGGGATCCGACGCTGAACGGGTTTCCAGAAAGCCGGCCCGAAGCTACCGATCGGGCGATCAAGCATGGCAGCTCGATGGGTGTCGAGGTCAAGCCGGCCGGCAACCGTCCCATCCAGCCTGTGTCCGATCGCTTCTTCTACTGGCTCCGCGCGACGATGCTCGAGACCCGCCGATTGGGGTACTGGTGGGCGAACCGCATGCTGCAGACCACCCATCCGGTGGAGCAGAAGATGGCGCTGCTGTGGCACGGCCACTTCGCCACCCACGAGAACAAGGTCCGCGACTACCGCAAGATGCTGCAGCAGATCGAGCTGTTCGAGCGCGGCGCGACGGGCAACATCCGCGATTTGACCATCCAGGTCGCTCAGAACCCGGCGATGCTGTACTTCCTGGACGCGCAGTACAACGTCAAGGGCGCCCCGAACGAGAATTTCGCCCGCGAGGTGATGGAACTCTTCACCATGGGCGTCGGCAACTACTCGGAGCGGGACGTGCGCGAAGCCGCACGGGCGTTCACGGGCTGGTATTTCGACAACCTCACGTTCAAGGTGGACGCCGACAAGCACGACGCGGGCGTGAAGACGTTCCTCGGAAGGACCGGGAACTTCGACGGCGTGGATGTGTTGAAGATCATCTTCGAGCAGCCAGTGACCGCGGAGTACCTGGCGGCCAAGATCTATCGGTTCCTGGTGCGCGACGAGCTGTCTCCAGAGCTGCGGAAGAAGCTGGGTGCGATCCTGCGGGACAACCGCTACGAGATCAAGCCGCTGCTGACCGTGATGTTCTCGTCGAGGGACTTCTACAGCCAGGCCAGTTACGGCGGCCACATCAAGGGGCCGGTGGAGCACCTGGTCGCCATGATGAAGCACCTGGGCGCGGACGCCATCCCCGGCGTGCCCGACTTCAATCAATCGACCATCGCGATGGGCCAGCATCTGCTGAACCCGCCGTCGGTGGCGGGCTGGGCAGGCGGCAAGGCCTGGATCGCGCCGGGGCTGCTCATCGCCCGGGGCAACGTCGCGCGTGACGTGTTGATTCCAGACATGACCGCCTTCAGGGACTGGAACTTCGCGGCTGGCACCGACGACCAGATCGGCCGCCGGCTGCGCGACGGGTACGACATCGGCGCGGCCACGGCCGTCAACGACCCGTCGAAGATGACCATGTTCGACCGGGTCGCCCTCGAGCGGGACGAGCAGTTCAACACCCGCATCTCGGGCTACATCGGCTGGCAGCAGGCGGCGCGCAAGCTCATTCCCACCCCGCGCCAGGCCGCCCGGTTCGACCTCACCCGGATGGTGCTGGAGAGCGGCGCCAAGACCACGGCGGAGGCGGTGGACTATTTGACGTGGCGAATGCTCCGTGTGCCGGCGGCAAAGGCGACTCGCGACACCTTCGTGACGTTCCTGACAAAGGAACTGGGGACAGAGCACCTCGACCGGGCCACGACCTACATGGAAGACGCGCTGCGCATGACTGCGCATCTGCTGATGAGCACGCCCGAGTATCAGATCATCTAGTCGGAATCAGTTGCGCTTCCAGCTGTCCCAGGTCCGCAGGATCTGTCCCGCGATCTTCTGCGGGTCGGCGCCGGGAATCGGCTCGAATTTCTGTACGCGTCCCGCAAAGCAGTCGGCCAGGTACAGGTTCCCGAGCTGATCGGTCGAAATCCCGTGTGAGCAGTTGAGTCGCCCTGCCTGCCCGCCCGGCGCGCCCCACCCGTAGAGGAAGTTCCCGCTCAGATCGAACTTGAGAATTCTGCTGGTCGGTGCGTCGCCCACCCAGATGTAGCCGTTCTGGTCGATGAAGTGATTCACCATCAGTGTGCCCTGGCTGGCCGGCCAGTGTGGTGAGCGCAGCGGCCACATGTCGAGGAACGTGCCGTTCTCGTCGAACACCTGCATCCGCTGGTGCCCGCGATCGACGACGAAGAGCCGGCGGTCGGCGCTGATGGCGATGCTGTGGACCGTGTTGAACTCGTTGGGTCCGGGGTTCTTCGGATCGGCCGGCGGCTGGCCCCAGTCCTTGATGAAGTTGTCCTTCGCGTCGTACTTGGCGACGCGCGTGCCGCCGTAGCCGTCGGTGATGAAGTACGTCCCGTCGGGCAGCCACGCGATGTCGGTCGGCCGGTCGAAGGTGTTCGGCCCGCGGCCGCGCACGCCGAGCTCGCCCTTGCTGTGGACCAGCTTTCCGTCGTAGGTGAAGCGGTAGATCACGTGCAGCTGATCGTCGATGATCCAGACGTGCTTCT
>CAZCEL010000416.1:0-4705 GCA_964497175.1 uncultured Bifidobacteriaceae bacterium | reverse complement strand
CAGCTCGATCGATCGTCCCTTCGACGGCAAGCGGTTTGATGTGGTGATTGCGCTCGATTCAGGCGGCCAGACCTTGCGGCCGGAAATGACCGCGCGCGCCGTAATCACCGTCGCCGCGAAAACGCACGTGCTGGCCGTGCCGCTGCCCGCCGTGTTTGCCGAGCATGAGGGGCACGTCGTGTACGTCGCACGCCGGCGGGGATTCGAGCGGCGGCGCGTCACCGTAGGCGCGACGAATCAGTTCGATGCCGAGATCCTCGAGGGCCTTCGCGAGGGCGAGACGGTCGCCCTGGTCCGGCCCGAGGCGACGGCGCCATCAAGCGCCCGCTGAACATGGCAGACCCACTGGGAGTTCGACGGCTGCAAGCTGCGCTCGGAGAGCGGCTCACACCAGCTGGCGAAGCGCTCGTTCGCTACAAGCTGCGCACCGCCCTGAGCGTCGTCGGGATCGTCATTGGCACGGCCGCGATCGTGGCGATGCTCGCGGTCGGCCATGGCTCCAAGGCCGAGGCGATTCAGCAGATCTCTCAGCTCGGTCTCAACAACATCGTCGTGCGGTTCGTCGGTCTGCGGTACGACCCGCTGCGGCCCGACAGCTCTCGTTCGTTCGGCCTTGTGCTCGGCGATGTCGAAGGCCTGGGTCGCCTGCCAACCCTCGTCGCTCACGCCTCTGCTCTGGTTGAACGCCGGGCGACCGTTGCCGGTCCGGCCGGGAGGCGGGATGTGGTCGCGCTCGGGGTTCAGCCAGGCTACGCGGATATCCTCTCCCTTCGCGTGTCGCAGGGGCGAATGTTGTCTGCGCTGGATACCGCACACAAGGCTCGGGTGTGTGTGATCGGGCCGGCCGCCGCGCGGGCGTTGTTCGGCCGGAATGATCCAGTACGACAAGCCATCACTCTTGGCAACGAGCCCTTTGTCGTCGTCGGTGTCCTGCAGGATGCTGCCGTCAACAAGGGCGCCGTCGGCTCGGTGTCTCCTCGCTCGACCGACATGGCCGTGATCGTGCCCCTGGGCGGCCTTGGAGTCGAAGACTCCGCCCTCAATCGCTGGCAGCGGCTCGACGAGATCTGGATCAGAGTCCGCGAAGGCGTCGATCCGGCCATCGCCGGTGTGGCGATCGATCAGGTGCTCAGGCAACAGAGGAAGGGCGAGGCCGACTACCAGATCGTCGTCCCGCGCGAGCTGCTCAACGAGAAGCTCCGGCTGCAACGCACGTTCAATATCATCGTCGGGGCGATTGCCGCGTTGACGCTGCTCGTTGTCGGCATCATGAACATCATGCTGGTGAGCGTGACGGAACGGACGCGGGAGATTGGCCTGCGCAGAACGGTGGGTGCCACGAGCCGCGCCATTGCCGTTCAGTTCCTGGTCGAAGCCACAGCGATCAGCGTGGTCGGCGGGCTGGTCGGTCTGCTCCTTGGCATCGCGGCGGCCCGCGCAATCGCGGCGCTGGGACAGTGGCCAACGGTCATCTCCGCGCTTGAAGTTGCACTGGCGATCGGATTCTCGATTGCGATTGGGATCGGCGCAGGATGGTATCCGGCCCGACGGGCTGCGGCGCTCGATCCGATCGACGCCCTGCGGTACGAGTGAGCCATCCAGCCAAGAGGATAGTCCCCATTGAGGCGGGTCGGGCAAGACCACGGTTCCAGTGCGTTCACGGCACGGGAATCCGATAAATATTGCGCTGACTCGTGATCTTCGTGAACGCATATAGCGAAGGTTTGGGACCCGGATAGATACTTTGTTCAGAAACCAATCGCGCTCCGGGCACCGCGGCTACAGCTTCTTTCGACGGGAATCCCGAAGCCGGCATGGGTGGCAACACCTGTCCAGGCTGCAAAGGAATTGCGTAGGTCGAGTTCCCGAATTTCAGATAGACGAATTTTCCATCCGGCGTCCAGCTGAGCGGTGAAGGCATCGGATCCGTTCCTTGGGGCGGTGAACAAAGGTCGCAGAGTTTTATTGGAGAACCGTCTCCAGCCGGATAGACCATCAAAGCACCCCAAGCCATGGGATCCATCACGGGTATCCATCGCCCATCCGGCGAGACAGCAAACGGAAGCAGCGCCGGCGTTAAGATGATCTTCTGTAAATTGCTGCCATCCTCTTCTACCCGGTAAATGGCTCCGCCTGGCTCCTCCAGGCTGGCAAACACGACCTCGCCGGGCGCACCGAAGAATGCTTGTCCGGCATCCATGGTCGTGAGTTGCCTTGGCGGTGTCTGGCCATTGAGGGAAGCAACCCAGGCGGGGGAGCGTCCCTTTTCGTCTGCAGCGACAAACACCACACGCCGGCCGTCCCGGGAAATCGAGTACTGCTGCATCTGAAAATCGGGCAATAGACGTTGGCGCTGTGCGGTATCCAGATCCGTGACCCAAAGGCCTCCTTGATACCAGGTCCGCATCCCATAGGTGCGAACCAGGTAATACAGCTTCTTGCCGTCCGGTGATACGGATGGGTAAAAAACGAAGCCTTCGGAAGTCATCTGCCGCTCGCCGCGCGAGTCGTGGACCCAGACCGTGCTCTGGCTGGTGCCGACGGACGTAACAAATGAACGTCCGTCGGGCGCGAAATGAGTTCCTTCTTCAGTGACGACGCCAAAGGTGACCTGCTCGGGTGTCCCATCTGGGAAACGCTGGCGCCAGATGTGGACTCCGTTGTCGGTTGTTGCCGTGAAGTACATCCACTGGCCGTCCGGTGACCAGGCAGCATCTGTGCACTGTGCCGGTAACGGACCGACAACCCTTCCAATCGAACTGGCGTCGAAAGGCACCAACCGGCACGGCAGCCACGAGCGGATGTCCATCTCCACGACGATGACCCATTTTCTATCGGGCGAGAGATAGGAACGGTGAGCCATGCCGCCCGGCGGCGGCGGATCATAGACACGACGCAACTCGGCGCGGCTTTCCGTCGACGACACGATGGACATCTGACCACCTTGGCCGGTCAGTTCCGAAAACAGAATCCGTGGCGGACGGGCTCCATCTCTGAACCAGGTCATTCCCTCGACGTTGGTCAACAACCGGCGCGGCTGTCCACCGAGGACGGGCACGATCCAGGTATCCAGGGTCAACACCTTATCAGCACCGTTGGCAACGCCTCCAGCCGCGTTCTTGTTTCCGGTCGAGTACGCGATCCGGGCCCCATCTGGAGAGAACTGCGGGCCCATTTTTTCGAAATCGTCATTCGTGAGCTGGACCGGTTCCCCGTCGGGCAGAAGCTTGACGTAAATCTGTCCAGGTCCGAAGAACGTCTCGGGCCCGCGAATGAAAGCCAGCATGCGGCCGTCCGGCGAAAGCGCCGGTGATGCGGCGGAATCGGTGAAGTTGGTGAGTTGGATGTACTGGAGTTGGGTCGAACCGGGGGACTGCTGATTTCGGAGAATGTTCACCACGACTGCGGTGACAATCGCGAATACGCTCAGCGCGGCGGCCAATTTCAAGCCACGGCGTGGCTGTGGTTTGACTGCTGCCATCTCCCCGCTCAGCCGCGTGAGGCGGCGGAGGTCGACGACCAACTCCCGCATGCTCTGGTAGCGTTCCGCAGGATCCTTTTCGAGAGCTTTTTCCACAACCATGCGCAGAGCCACGGGCGTCTTGGAACTTAGCTCCGCCAGCGATGGCGGCTGGCGGTGGACGATCGCGTCGAGCAGTTCGAGGCTGGTGGCGCCCTCAAACGGACGCCGGCCAGCAAGCATCTCGAAGAGCACGGTGCCGAAGGAAAAGATGTCGCTCCGTGCGTCGAGAGGTTTTCCGGAAGCCTGCTCCGGCGACATGTATGGGATGCTGCCGATGATGACTCCCTGCCGCGTGCGTCCCTCGGTTAGCGTCGTTGCTTCGTGTGGTGTGACCTCGGCCAGCTTGGCCAACCCGAAGTCCGCCAACTTCGCATAACCGTTCCTCGCCACCAGAATATTTTCCGGCTTGACATCGCGATGGAGGATGCCCGCCTCGTGCGCCGCCCCTAAACCGTCGGCCACGCCCACCAGCAGCTCCACGACTTCTCGCCAGGAACGTTTCTCTGCCTGCCCCCAGGTTCTTAATGTGCCGCCATCGACAAACTCGGTGACCAGATATTGTCGGCCTTCGAACTCGCCAGCGGCATAAACAGTAAGGATGTGCGGATGATTCAGCGATGAAGCCATCTGCGCTTCCCGCTGGAAGCGCCGTCGCGCACCGGTATCGGCCAAATCCGCTGAAAGAAACTTCACCGCAACCGGCCGGTTCAGATTGGTGTCGCGTGCGCCGTACACAACACCCATACCACCTGCGCCGAGTTGCGCTTCGATGCGGTACGTCCCGAGTTGGACCCCTGGCCTTAGAACGTCTCCCACAGAAGCGATTCAGCCACAAAAACGTCCCAAACGCCACGAACTTTTCGTCTGGCTAGGCGAAGTACCCTGTCATTCACATCTCAATGCGACCATCGGATCCACACGCGAGGCGCGCCACGCGGACAGAAACGCGGCGACGGCGGAGACGCTGAGCATTACTGCGGCTGGAACCGCCACTTGCCAATGGTGGGCACTTGACCACTGGGCCTGCTCAGGCATGCCCGCCTCGCTTCCGCAGCTCGCCGAGCAGCTGGCGCAGCACTGGAAGGCTCCGGTGATCCTTGGGCCGGTTCGCCGCCTCCTTGGACCGAATGATGTCCTCCAGAGCGGATACGGCGACCGTCACGCCTCGGATGACCGTTGGGA
>CAZCEL010000415.1:0-4709 GCA_964497175.1 uncultured Bifidobacteriaceae bacterium | reverse complement strand
TCGACTGGCCCAGCATGGTCGCCCCGTTGATCGTGTCGCGCCAGCTCGTCGTCAGGAGCTCGGCGGCCTTGAGCAGGACCGACGCTCGATCCTGAAAAGACCAGCTCGACCACTCGCGATGCGCGTCGAGGGCGGCGCGGATCGCCTGCTGGACGGTGTCGGGCGTCGCCCGGTGATAGTGGCCGAGCACGTGATGGTGGTCGTGAGGCATGACGACCGGCGAGGTCTGGCCCGTGTGAATCTCCCGGCCGCCGATCACGAGCGGGATGTCGATCGTCTCGCCCGCCATGGCGGCGAGGCGCGCCTTGAGCGAGGCCCGCTCGGGCGATCCGGGCGCGTACGACCGCACCGGCTCGTTGACGGGCGGCGGCACGCGCGGATGGATGTGGAGTGCCATGCTGGTCCTTGGTCCTTCAGGTCCTTGGGCCTTGGTCCGTAATTGGGCCCTGGTCCCTGGCCGTCCTTGGTCGTTGGTCATGGTGCAGCGGCTCGTTGAGGAATCGCGTGAGCGGCGCCACCTGTTTGAACACCCGGAGCACGCCCGAATAGAAGCGAGGACTGCACGCGAAGCTGGCCGGAAACTCCCGCCCGGCCAGGAACTGGCGGTGCTTCAGGTACTCGGCGGCTTCGTGGTCCCTGGCGAACCCGTGCGGCACTCGCTGGAGCCGCTCGCCTTCGAGCCGCCCGACGGCCCGCCGGAAGGCCGGAGACTCGACGATCGCGCGCAGGCGCCGCACGTTGGCCGCAATGTGCTCCCGCACGGCCTGAAGCTGCGCGGTTTCCGGCGCGTACATGCCGCCGCCTACCCAGACCCCGTCCGGGCCCACATGGAGGTACAACCCCGCGCCCTGGTGCTTCAGCAAACCGCGGCACGGAAACACCGCCGCCACGTGCGTCTTGAGCGGCGCCTTGTCGCCGGAGAAGCGCGTGTCCCGGTAGACACGGTACAGCGAGGTCCTGGGGTCGGCCACCAGATCGGGGGCGAACTCCCGGAAGTCGCCGGCGAGCCGCTCGATCAGCGCGATCATCGGCGCCCGCAGCAGCTGTTCGTATCGATCCTTGCGCGCCCTGAACCAGTCGCGGTCGTTGTTCCGCTTGAGCGCGCGCAGGAACGCCAGCCCTTCCGGCGCGAACGCCCTGAAGCGGTGTGCCGTCACTGTCCGGCCTGCGGGGCGCTCTGTGCGACGCGTTCCTGCCTTTGCCTGGTCAGGTGCGGCGTCAGGCCGAGCAGGCGCTGCAGCACCATCAGCTGCCCGCGATGATGCATTTCGTGTTCCTTCGGCGAGAGGAGCATCTCCAGCCTGCTCTTGATCGGCGGCTCGGCGCCGGGCGGCATCGTCACCCGCTCCGCCAGGAACGAGTCCGACAGCCCCTCGAGGAAGGTGGCGAATGCCTCGCCCTCTGTCTTCAGCAGCGCAAGAATCTGCGATTTGTTCCGTGGTCTGGCTTCCTCGGCGCCGACCTTCGCCCACAACTCGGGAAAGTTCACCTTCGCCAGATCCTCCAACGAGTGCTGATGCATATGGAGCTGGAATGATGGCCCGAAGGCGATGTGGACCAGTGTCTGCGCCACGGTCCTGGTGTCGGGCGTTGCCTTGAAGTCGTACCGTGCTTCTGGAATCTCTTCGGCAATCCTGATGGTGTTGCCACGAACCGTCCGAAAGCTCGCCGCCATTTCCCTGCCGCCGTAGTAGGTCATCTAGATCGTCTCCTTGTCGATGGGTGATTGCTCGTGCGCTTTCAGGCTGATGGCTCAGGCGCGCCTCTGGATTAGATACCTGTTTTGACGAATCGTTGTAAAGTTCCTGTCTTCATGCGCTTCTGCATGGTGGGCGCGGGCGCCGTTGGCGGGTACTACGGCGCCAAGCTCGCGCGCGCCGGCCACGAGGTCACGCTTCTCGCCCGCGGAAGGCATCTCGAGGCGATTCGTGCCCGCGGCCTGACGGTTCGCGGGCCGCTCGGCGACTTCACGGTCGAAGTCGGCGCAACGGACGCGCCCGGCGAGGTCCCGCCGGTCGACGTGGCTGTCTTCGCCGTGAAATGCTACAGCAACGCGGACGCGCTGCCGCTGCTCCGCGCCGTGATGGGAAGCGGGAAGGGGACCGTCGCGTTGACGCTGCAGAATGGCGTCGATTCCGCGGACGAGATCGCGGCGATGGCGGGCGCCGACCGGGTGCTTGCCGGGTCCACCTATATCGCCGCAGCCGTCGCAGAACCTGGCGTCATCGTCCAGACCGGTATGCATCGGCGCATCGTCTTTGGAGAACCGTTCGGCGCGACGGCGCGTGTTTCCTCCAGGGTCGAGGTCGTCCACGCGGCCTTTGCGGCTTCCGACATCGTGTCCGAGCCTGTGGCCGACGCCAGAATTCCCATTTGGGAGAAGTTCTGCTACCTGGCGCCGTTTGCCGCGTTCACCGGGGCGGCGAGGCTGCCCATCGGGCCGCTCTGGTCCAGTCCAGATGTCCGACGCGCGTTCCTCGATGGCGTGAAGGAGGTCGAAGCAGTGGCCCACGCCGAAGGTGTGGCGGTCCCAGCCGACCTGGTGGCGCGGATCGTCACCTACCTCGACAGCCTCGATCCGACGACAAGATCGTCGCTGCTCATCGATCTTCAGCAGGGGAAGCCGATCGAAGTCGAGGCGCTCGTCGGCGCGGCCGTGCGGCGGGGGCGACGCTGCGGGGTGCCCACGCCGATCCTGTCCGCGCTCTACGCGGTGCTTCAGCCGCACGCGCTCGGCGGGCGACGATAGGTTGCGGTGGCTCGGTGTCGCTGGGTCGACTGACGCCTCCACACATCGCACCTCGTGCGCGATGCGAAGATGCGGGACCATTGGGGGACGTGCTGAGGAGCGCCACCACACGATCCGCAGGCGGATACGGCAGCGGTTTCCGACCGAGTGGCGCGACCTCAGATGCCTGCGTACCAGGCCCAGCCCGCCTTGATGATTCCTGTGCTTGAATCAGGAAACGTGTCGGACACGACGATCTGCTGGACGTACTTCACGCTCTTGTAACCCATTTGCCGTTCGACGCGCGCACGCACCGGCGCGCCATGACGTACCGGTATTTCGGCGCCGTTCATCCCGTATGCGAGCAGCGTTTGCGGGTGCAGCGCATCCAGCATGTCGATGCTTTCTGCGCGGCCGTCGAGCGACAAGAACGTGACGAATCGAGCGGCGGGCTGCACGCCGGCCACATCGAGCACCCGGCTGAGCGGCACACCGGTCCACTCGGCGATTGCCGTCCACCCTTCTTCGCACATGTGCTTGGTAATCTGTGTCCGCGAGGGCAGTCGCTGGAGGTCTGAGAGCGAGAGGGACGTCGGCTTCGCGACAAGCCCGTCGACTGATAGTCGAAAGTCTCTGAAGCCGTCGCGCTGCAGCGCGCGGTAGGCGTGGCTGGGCCGCCGAATCTTGGGGTCGCCAGGGTCGGTCACACCGATGGCCGGAAACGACGAAATGTCATTTCGCGAGAATTCCTTCACGAGCGCCTGTTTCGGCAGCAGCGCGTGATGAGCGGCGTATGTGAACGTGTCGCCCATCCGCAGGATGTGGCCGTAGGTCGGCGGAAGCTCCTTCGAGCAGCCCGTCAGAATCAGGCTTCCGACCGGCATGAGTCCAGCCAGCAGCGCCTGCCGGCGCGTGATCGCGACGGGTTTCCGCATCTTCCTCATATCAAGCCCCGAATGTCATGGCGCGCATCTGGCGCCGAAATCCCGACTTGACGATCATCAGAACATGTACGACGAGAAAGCACATCAGGATGACGAACGCCACAAAATGGAGCGTGCGCGCTGACTGTACGCCGCCGAAGATCGCAGGCAGCGGCACGGCTGCGGCAATCGCGGGCGACATCGCGAGACCGGTAATCGCGGTGAATGGCAACACGACGAAGACGACGGTGGAATACGCGAATTTCTGGAGCAACCCGTACGACGGACCGCCGGTGGCCGGCGGAATCTTCAGCCGTACATGATCGCGAATCTCCTGGCGGAACGCGGTTGTCGTCAGCTCCGCACGATGCGGCACCAGGTGGCGGCGGAAGTGCCTGCCGAGCGCGCCGATCGAGAGATAGATGCCGCCGGCGCCAACGAGCACCCACGCGGACAGAAAATGAAGGCTGCGTCCCCATCCGTTCTGGTTGAACATTCTGTAGGTTCTGATCGCGGTGATGGGCGACTCCGCGTTCTGAAAGATCGGTTCGGCCCTTTCAAAACCGCCGTGCCGGTAGTTTCGACTGATTGGAAGCTCCAAAAGCGCAGGCGTCAGGTCGTTACCCGTGTTGCCCCAGTACAGCCGGGGGTGCGCCATCAGGATGACGTATCCCGAGAACGCCAGCGCGATGAAGCTGATCGTCGCAGCCCAGTGCGACAGCCGGACCCAGCGTGCATGCCCCCTCATCAGTACCTGCGCAGTGTAGCGATCTCCTCAAAGGAGCTCAAAGAGATTCTTCAGGCGCCCGGGTAGGAGCGAAACGTCGCAAACCTCTTCATGCGATCCGCCACTCTCGATACCCTCCCCCGCACACGCCTGGATGGACCAGGCGGCAGAGCAGAGGAGCCTTCCATGCCCCCGCTTCGCCAACGCTTGCAAGGGCGAAAAACGGAGTCAGCCGCGGAGCCGACGAACGGCTCGCGTCGGACAGACCGTTGTGATCGCCGCCAGAAGCCAGCGTTGGACGTCAGGCAAGATCCCCAGCGTGCCGGCTGGC
>CAZCEL010000414.1:2790-4720 GCA_964497175.1 uncultured Bifidobacteriaceae bacterium | reverse complement strand
ACCCCGGTCCCGTGGCTGAGAACCACGTGTCCTGACCCCTAGACGATACCGCCCCGAAACGAGACAAGCCGTCATGTTAGCAAACCGGCATCTCCTTCGTCCATGCGCGCGGGTGTAATCGTACGCGCTCGCTTCCAGCACGCGCCGGAGTGGCGCGGGAGCGCTCCTCGCATGAGAGGGCCACTGGCGGTGTCGGCCGCATTGCGGGTATGATTGAGGGTCGATCCATCGTCAACTTTCTGTCAGGAGAGATTCATGCGTCTACGAAGTGTGTGGGGGTACGGACTGGGTTTGTCCTTCGCAGCGTCGCTCGCCGCGTGCGGCGGCGGTCAGGAGCCGGCGGCCCCGGCGTCTTCGGCGCCAGCCGGAGCACAAAAAGTCGATCCGGCGACAGCCGGCACTATCACGGGCATGGTGGTCCTCGACGGTGCGGCACCGAAGAACGAGCCCATCAGGATGAACGCCGATCCCGTGTGCCTGAAAGAGGCGAAGGGGCCGCAGGAGCAGGAGACCTTCCTCGTCGGGGCGGACGGCAAGTCGCTGGCGAACGTGTTCGTCTACGTGAAGGACGGCCTCGGCAACTACGTCTACGACCCCCCGACCGGCACACCCAGGATCGACCAGAAACAGTGCCGCTACACGCCGCACGTCTTCGGCCTGCGCGTGGGCCAGACGCTCGAAATCATTAACAGCGATCCGACCCTGCACAACATCCACGCGACGCCGAAGGCCAACCGGGAGTTCAACAACGGCCAGCCGATTCAGGGCATGAAGATGAACCACACCTTCACGGCCAGGGAAGTGATGGTGCCCTTCAAGTGCGACGTCCACGGCTGGATGAACGCGTACGTCGGCGTCCTGGATCACCCGTACTTCGCGACGACCGACACGAGCGGCAAGTTCGAGCTGAAGGGCCTCCCGCCGGGCACCTACACCGTGGAGGCGTGGCACGAGAGGCTCGGCGCGATGACCGAGAGCGTGACGGTCGCGGCCAAGGAATCCAAGGACGTCAGTTTCACGTTCAAGGCTCCCGCGGCGGCCACCAATTGATAGGACAGTTACCGACGGGACAGGCTCGGGCGGCCCGACGCGCCGTCTGAGCCGCCGCCGTCGGGAATCGCCGGGCGCACTCTCACTCCCGGTTCAGCGATGCTCCACCGCTTCTCTGTGACCGTCGCCGCTGCCACCATCGTGCTGCTGCTCGCCGGGAGCCTTGTTACGAGCACAGGCTCCGGTCTCGCGGTGCCGGATTGGCCCACCAGCTACGGCTGGAACATGTTTACCTTTCCGCCGTCGAAGTGGGTCGGCGGCATCCTCTACGAACACGGCCACCGGCTCATTGCCAGCGCGGTCGGGCTCCTGACGATCGTTCTGGCCGTCTGGATCTGGCGGGCCGATGCCCGCAGATGGATGACACGGCTGGGCGTGACTGCCCTGGTTGCGGTCGTCCTCCAGGGCATCCTCGGCGGTATCACGGTCCTGTTCTTCCTGCCCACGCCAATCTCGACGGCTCACGCCGCCCTGGCCGAGATCTTCTTCTGCATGACGGTGGCGATCGCGCTCTTCACCTCGCCGGGCTGGCTCCGGAGCGACGGTGTCGTGGACGACTCGAGACTGCGGAGGCTCTCGACGGCGACCGCCGCGGCCATCTACGTGCAGATTCTGGTCGGCGCACTGATGCGCCACACTGGCGCGGGCCTCGCGATTCCGGATTTTCCCTTGATGTTCGGCCGTGTCCTGCCCGACCACTGGAACGCGGCAATCGCCGTGCACCTTGCCCACCGCATCGGCGCCCTCATCGTGGTCGCGGCGATCGCGGCCACCTCGGGCCATGTCTGGTACCACCATCGCGCCAGGCAGCTGACACGTCCGGCGGCGCTGCTTGTGCTCCTCGTCATCGTGCAGGTGACGCTGGGGGCGCTGACCGTGC
>CAZCEL010000414.1:0-2780 GCA_964497175.1 uncultured Bifidobacteriaceae bacterium | reverse complement strand
GGGTCAACAGCCTGCATCTGGTGTGCGGCGCCCTGGTGCTGGCAACCTCGCTCGTGCTGGCCCTTCGAAGCTGGCGGGTGAGGTTCGCGTCCGACACCGCTGCCGCCATCTCGGGAACCGGCCATAGGGATGGCCTTGTGCGCCTGGAGCCGGATGCGTCGGCCCCAGCCGCGAGCCTTCCGACACGGGCGGGTGCATGAAGCCCGCGCGGGCCAGCGCCGCCCCGGTCTCGATCGGCGTCGCAGGACGTCCTCGCGTTAGCCTGCTCGACTATGTGGCGCTGACGAAGCCGCGGCTGAATCTGCTGGTGGTCGCCACGAGCGCGGCCGGGTACTACCTCGGCTCGCCAGGTGGGCCCTTGCTCTGGCCGATGGCCCGGGGCGTGGCCGGCATCGCACTGGTGGCCGGCGGGGCCGCGGTCCTCAACCAGGTGCTCGAGCGCGATACCGACGCGCTCATGCGCCGAACGCGCAGCCGTCCGTTGCCCGATGCCCGCGTCGAGCCAGGCGATGCGCGCCTGTACGGATTCGCGCTCGCTGTCGCGGGTGTGGGCGTGCTGGCATTGGGCGCGAGCATCGCGGCGGCGCTCCTCGCCGTGGCCACACTGGGGATCTACCTGGTCGCTTACACGCCGCTCAAGCGCCGGTCCTCGCTCGCCACGCTGGTCGGAGCGGTGCCGGGCGCACTGCCGCCGCTCATCGGCTGGGCGGCCGCCGAGGGGCGCGTGTCGATGGGTGGCTGGACGCTCTTCGCGATCGTGTTTCTCTGGCAGATCCCGCACTTCATGGCGATCGCGTGGCTGTATCGGGACGACTTCGCCGGCGCGGGCTTTCCGATGCTGCCCGTCGTCGAGCCTGACGGACGGCGGACCGGCAGACAGGCGCTGTTGTATGCCGCCGCGCTTCTTCCGGTGAGTGTCGTACCCACCTTCGCCGGCCTGAGCGGGTGGGCGTACTTCTGGGCCGCCGTCGTGCTGGGCGTGGGCCTGCTCGTGCTGTCCGCTCGTTTCGCGGTGTCACGGGATGACGGCAGAGCTCGCGCACTCTTTCTCGGTTCGATTGTCTACCTGCCCCTGCTCTGGGTGACGATGGTGTGGGACCATTGATCCGTTGATCACCCTCCAAGACCTCCCCGCCCTCAACGCGAGCCTGAACGCGGTGTCGGGACTGCTGCTGGTGGTGGGTTATTTCCTGATTCGCCGCGGCCAGGTGCAGCGGCACCGGCTCTGCATGCTCGCGGCCGTCGCGACCTCGTCGCTGTTTCTGATCAGCTATCTGACCTATCACGCGCAGGTCGGCTCGGTCCGCTTCACGCGCCAGGGTCTGGTCAGGCCGGTGTACTTCTCGCTGCTGATTTCCCATGTCACGCTCGCCGCTCTGGTGCTGCCGATGGCTCTGGTGACGCTCTCCCGCGGGTTGAAGGCCCGCTTCGGCGCCCATCGGCGGATCGCGCGCTGGACGCTTCCGGTCTGGCTGTATGTGTCGGTCACCGGGGTACTGGTCTACGTGCTCCTGTACCAGCCGACGTGGCTCTTCTAGCGAGAGCGGCCGGCAGGTATATACTGGCCCGCATGCCGCACTCCACGCTGTGCACCTCCATCCTGATCGCCGGCATGCTGACGGCCGCGGCCGCCCCGGCGAGCGCGCAGATGGGCAGGGTCGGCGGCATCGTCAGAGACGACACCGGTGAGCCGGTCAAGGGAGCGACCATTACGGCCACCAACGAGAACATCGGGCAGACGCTCACCGCGACGACCGACGACAAGGGCCGTTTCCTGATGATCGGACTCCGCGGAGGCGTGTGGACCTTCATCGCGCAGGCCCCGGGGCATGCGCCTCACGGAGGCGATCTGCTCATCAGAATGGGCAGCGCCGCCCCACCACTGGCGTTCGCGCTGAGACGCACCGGTCCGGCAATGTTCGGCGCCCTGGCCGGAGTGTCCGCACGCGATCTCCAGGCAGACTTGGACGCGGCCGATGCCCTGTTCAAGCAGCAGCGGTGGGACGAGGCCATCACGGCGTATCGCGCCATCGCGGCCCGATCGCCTGCCCTCGGCGTGGTCAACCTCCAGATCGCGGCCGCGTACCGAGGCAAGAAGGACTATGCTGCCGCCATCGCGACCTACAACGAGCTTCTCAAGGCCCAGTCCTCGAACGAAAAGGCAAGAATCGGGATCAGCGACACCAACGCCGAACGTGGCGATCTCCGGGCGGCGGAAGAGATTCTGACCGAAGCCGCTGACGGTCCCGGACGCGAGATTCCCTTCAGCCTCGCCGAGCTGAAGCTCGCCCGCGGTGACACCGTCGAGGCTCTGAAGTGGTATGAGAAGGCCTCAGCGGCCGACCCGACCTGGGGCAAGCCCCTGTACAAGCTCGGGCTGGACGCCCTTCAGAAAGGCGACAGGGCCAGCGCCGTGAACTACATGAATCGCGTGATGGCGGTCGATCCTTTGTCGCCCGAGGCCGCGTCCGCACGAGCCGCGCTCGAGTCGTTGAAGTAGAAGCAGCTGCGGTGGCCCGACCACTCCGGTCCAGCGCCATCTTGTTTCTCGTCGCGGTCGGCACCGGTCTGGCGGCGGCGGGCGGATGGCGGTACGCTCGGGCGTCGGCGCCCGTCAGCGGGCCGATCATCCTGATCTCCATCGACTCGCTCCGCGCAGACCGTACTTCCCCTTACGGCTCTACGGCTGTTGCGACGCCGACCTTCGACATGCTGGCCGGCGATGGAGTCGTGTTCGAGCGGGCGTACTCACACGTGCCCCAGACGCTGCCTGCCCACGC
>CAZCEL010000413.1:0-4724 GCA_964497175.1 uncultured Bifidobacteriaceae bacterium | reverse complement strand
AGACCGGAGCACGAAGGAGAGCAGGTCCACCGCGTAGTCGTAGCTGCCCTGCGTATAGGCCTGGATGCCTTTTTCGAAGTAGGGCTGGAGATTCGGCGGAACCTGGGACTCGGCCATCGCAGCCGTATTATCTCGACTCTTGCGCGATCGTGTCAACGTTGACGAAAGGCCCGACCTTCAGCGACCCACCAAGCAATCGGGGCGCGCACGTCGATTTCCCGGCACCGTTTGGACCGCCGAGCACAACGATGCTTCGCGCGGAGTGGCACATTCACTCCACCTGTGTCAGTCCGCGCCCGCGCGGGCGCAGGCGTCGACGAACGCCTTCCTGATCTGCTTCTTCTCAGCGGGCAGAAGATCGCGGCGCAGGGCGGTCCTTCCACCGTGAGCAACTTTCTGTCAATTTCACGGGGCAGTTGCTTCTCACTCTCGAACGATCACCGCGCGACGTTCCGCCGGCGCCAAGGCGCCAGCAGCCCGCGCGGCAATCAAGTCCAGAGAGCCAATCTCTGTCTCGACGGCAACCACCGGTGGTCGTGTGGCTTCTTCGCGTGGGGCCGGCGTTACGTCAGGGGATGCAATGATTCTGGGCTTGCAGCTGAGGAAACGCGATACCTCGGCCGCACCCCGTTCGTGGGTGATGTCCGCCTCCTGGAGGAGGAACAACGACTGGCTGCCTTCCGCGCGAGGTGCTCGGCTTCGAGAACCGACTGGTGCTCGGCGGTCGGGATGTTCAGCCGCTTGTCGTCTGGATGCCGGAGCGTCTCGACGTTCTTGGCGGGCTTCGGGGACTACTTCGCCACTTGGAATCCTCGGCGGGAACGATCTCCTGCCCTGCGTACGCGCGATGTCGACGAGCAGTACGGGTGGTGTCACGACCGGGCCTCGAAGGGATCCACGACCGTGACGCCCGCCTTCACGAAATCCGTACGGTTCCGCGTCGCCACCGTCAGCCCATGGACCAGCGCCGTTGCGGCAATGAGACTGTCCTTGATCGGCATGGCGCGGCCGGCGCGGCGGAGCCCGGCGAGCAGCTCCGCCCAGCGCAGCCCCGTGTCGGCGTCCCATGGCAGGCAATGCAGGCGCTCGACCCCGGCCTCGAACCAGCGCTCCAGTCTCGTTCGCCGCCTGCCTTTCGGCAGCAGCAGGATCCCGTAGCGCACTTCGCCCAGGATCACCGGATCGACGGCGAGCTCACGCTCGTGGCGCCTGAGCCACGCGACGCACGCCTCGCTCGGCGCGGCCTTCGTCGGCTCGCTGAGGACGTTGGCATCGACCAGGAACCTCACAGCGTCTCGGTCGACTCCGACACGATCGGCACGAAGAAGTCCCTCTCGGGGCACGACAGCAACCAGTCCACGACGCCCTCGTTCGGGCGGGGTGCGCGGCGCTTCAGGCGGTACTCGCCGCGATCGAGGCGCTCGACGTCGAATTCCTGCCCGCTCTCGATGCCGTCCTGCTCCCGGAGCAGCGCCGGCAGCACGATCTGGCCTTTCGACGACACTCTGGTTCTCATGCCAGTAAGATAACGTCTTACGCGCGGGCAGGCAAGCCGAGGCCCGGCGCCGCGATCGTCCTCGCGACCTCGGCGACCGCACGCTCGAACTCCTGCGCCACCTTCGCCTCGAACTCGCTCTCCATCTGGTAGTGTCGAGCCACTGCTTCGTGATCCGCTTCAACTGTCCGAAGAGGTGCAGCTTCGGCTCCTCGCCCGGATCGCGCCCCTCCTTGTAAAGCAGTCGCCTGGTGAGGTGGAAGAGCAGCGTGGAGGGCCGGACGTCCTCGAGATGGAGCGGTGTGCCGAAGGCGCGGATGCCGAGGATGTGCGTGACGTTGTTGGCATCCCACCCTTCGGTGAGCATGGCCACGGACACGACGCACCGGATGTTGGCGTCGAGCTGGCCCTTCTTGCCGACCGTGTTCATGACTTCGCGCAGCAGGTCCTGGTCGGTGATGCTTTCGGCCGCGCGCGCGTCGCCGGTCCGCTCGATGATCTCGCGCCGGAATCGCTCGATTTCGTCGGCGGCCATCGCGCGGAACTTCTCATCAAGCGCCTCGCCCGACTCCAGCTCCTCGGAATCGATCAGCAGGGTGTTCTACAACAGCGTCAGCGGGTCCATGCCGGCCTCCGCCGGATCGACGGGCGAGACGATCGATGCGGGGAGGCCGCCGCCGGGGAGCGTCTCCCACAATCGGACATCGTACGGCGCGTCCAGCCGGCGCCCCGATCGATCACACGCGACGCGGACGTGCGGCCGGCGTGGGTCCGGCGCGTGCACCTTGACGACGACGGCCGTCTCTCCGGTGTCCAGACGAACCAGATTGCCGACCGGGTAGATGCCGATGAGCTGCGAGAAGCGCCGGACCAGGTGCCGGTCGAACTGTTGTCCGTCACTCTGCTTGAGGACCTCGAGGATGCGGTCGCTTGGAAATGCCTTCTGATAGCTTCGCTGGGATCGCATGGCGTCGTACACGTCGGCCACGCTGCAGAGCATCGTGCCCAGGTTGAGCGACCGCCGCGTGATCCCGCGCGGGTACCCACTGCCGTCGATCCGCAGGTGGTGCTCGAACGCGACGACCGGCGCCAGCGTCGGGATGTCGGGCGTCGCCCTGAGGATCTCCGCGCCGTCGACGGTGTGGCGCCTCATGATCGCGAACTCGTCGTCGGTCAGCCGGTCAGGTTTCTGGAGGATTTCGAGCGGCGTCCGCACCTTGCCGATGTCGTGCATCAGAGCCGCCAGCCCGAACTCGCGCAGCAGGGCGCCGTCGATTCCAAGCGCCCGGGCCTGTCCCATCGTCAGTATCGACACGTTCACCATGTGGGTGAACGTGTAGTTGTCGTAATTCTTGAGCGTCGTCAGGGCAAGCAGAAGCGTCCGGTTCTGCGAGACCGCCTGGGCCAGGTCGTCTACCATCGTGCGCGCCACGGTCGCGTCTGGCATCCGCTCGGTTCGTGCGCACTCCCAGACGCCCTCGGCCGCCGACACGGCCTCGTCGTACAGCCGCTTGAACGCCCCCAGATCGGCCGTCGCGTTCTCGGTGCGCTGGCTGGCTGAGACGCGCCCGACGCGGACGTGAGGCAGGGACGGAAACTCGGGGGCGCCACCGTTGGATCGGGGCACCATGGTCGCCAGCGCCGACGCCAGCGTCGCAAGCTCGTCGAGGGATGCGCCTCGATCGATCGTGATGCGCTCGACCCCGAGGTACTTCAAGCGCCGCACGAACCCGGCGAGGCCATCGACCTTCGACAGGAGCAGATCGTCGACGATGATGTCGTCGCCGACAACGCCGATGACGACCGATGGGCCGGCCCGGAGGAAGGGTTCGAGCGCATCTGACATCGCGTCCAGGTTGCGCCGGATGACCGGATGGTCGCTCGCATAGAGCTGACCCGATCGCAACACCGCGGCCAGTCGGCGCAGAAGATCGTCGGCCATCTGAGCGCGGGATGCGGAGGCGATCACGTCAGGCCCTCGCTCTGGGACCCGGAGCCTGTGCCGGGTGACCGTGCGCCCGAACGGCAGCGCGCACGCCGCGGGATCCGGTTCGCGCCGCTTCGTCCAGCGCTGCGGTCGCCTCCGGCGTGCCGAGCCGTGCCAGTGCCGCCGCCGCGGCCGTGCGAAGGGTGGCGGTCCGGCGCGGCGCCCACCATTCGCCCTGATGGAGCACGTCTCGCAGCACGGGAACGCTGCCGGTGTCGCCCAGCATCCCCAGCGCCTCGATCGCACGTGTATAGAAGCCACTGAACGGTCCGCGATGGTCGATGCGCCGGAGCAGGTACGCAAACAGCGGCGCCGCGCCGTCCTCGCGGAGCGTGACAAGCGCGTGCAGCACGGCGTCCCTCGACTGCGCGGTGCCGCTCGAGATGGCCCGTTCGATGATCTGATAGGCGCGATCGGTCCCGATCCGCGCAATCGCCCGCACCGCGTCGCGCTGAACTCCCTCCTCTCGGTCATCGAGCATGCCGGCCAGCTCCGCGAGCGCCTCGCGTCCGCCAAACTCCCGCAGCAGATAGACGGCCGTCCGTCGAACGGCGGGGCTGGCGGAGTGCCTCAGCCGGTCGGCTTCGCGGCTTCCTCGTGCGCCGAAGGCCAGCAGAAGTGCGGTCAAACGTTCGCGGTGCCGCGGCCGCTCCTCTGTGGCCAGTGCCTCGGCGAGCGGGGAAATCACCGGTTCGCCAATCGCGAGGCAGATGCCCTTGACGCGGTCGAACGGCTCGTCGCCCACGGTGCCGAGATGGGAGCCCAGATGCCGCATCAACGGGCCTGCGACCAGCGCCCCGAGAGCGCCTTCGGCCGCGCGCACTCGCGCCGGCGACGAACGTGTGGCCTCGTCGCACGTCAGCGAGGCGATCAGTGTTTCGGCGCCCTCGACGTCGCCGACGAGCAGCAGGTCCTCCGCGAGCGACGCCACCGGCCGCACCATCGACACCCATCGATCGTCGTGCTCCTCGATACGCAGCAGGTCGCAGATGAGCGTCAAATCCAGGAAGCGGAGTCGCGCCGTGTCGACCGTGGCTATCCACGCGGCGACGCGGTCGGGCGGATCGTCGCTCACCTGCTCGACCTGAACGGCCTCGGTTCGGGCGCCCGACAGTTCGCGCGCATAGTCGTCCGACACGTAGGCTTTGTCCGAGTAGGTGGTGAGGAGCTTCTCAGTGAGCTGGTCCCACTTGTCATCGAAGCTCGGCTCGGCGCCAAACGGCGATTCCGCGGCCACATCAT
>CAZCEL010000412.1:0-4737 GCA_964497175.1 uncultured Bifidobacteriaceae bacterium | reverse complement strand
ATGGCTATCGGCTTTCTGCCTCCATGCGCGACGTGAACCCGTTCGTGCCCGAGTGCGAGAACTCGGCCTCGACGCTCTTGTGCGAGTGGGTGGTCGAGCGGTACTGCGTGTAGCCGATGAAGGCCGGCGACGGCAACCCGTCGATCGTGATCGGCCTGCCATTCAATCCGCGCATGCGCTCGATGATGACGGTCGACTCGGGAACCGAGTAGCGCACGGCGTCGCCGGCGCGCTCGACGGAGAGCGGCGCGCGCTGCAGCGATCGCATGGTCTTGTAGAACCCGCCGAAGGCCGCCGGCAGCACGCTCTCGAACGCTTTCATCTGACCCTGAGTGATCGCGTCGCTCACATAGATCCTGGCCCACTGGCCCATTCGGAAAGTGACGGCGAACGAGACGCCGGACAGATCGACTCCGCCGTAGTGGCCGTTCTTGATCTCGATGAGCCTGGTGCCGTGGCAGGCCTCCTGCGTGGGATTGCCGAAGTTGCACGGACACGACACGGCGCAGCTGCAGCTTTCGGCCACGTCGGCCCGGATCGACCACGCGGGCGTCGTGGTCTGCGTGGAGCTCGCAAGCGGCGTGACGAGCACGATGGCGCCCGCCAGAAGCGCTAGTCTTCGGTGCATTGGTTGTCTCCTTGTGCGGGGCCCGGATTATAGCCGGCCAGGGCATCGCGACCGCCGCCGGCTGCCAGCTCGTGTCGTGAGACACGGCAAAGATGTCACCGCTACATCCCGTTCCCATCGAAGATCAGCACGCGGCCGCCGGAATCAGAACCGCCGTGCGAGCGGTGGCGCCCCCTGCTCGCGCCTCGCGATGCTCGACCAGGGATACAGTCCGACGTTGACCTTGAGAAGCATGTACGTCAACCCGTTCCGATCGGGCCGCGCCCAGTGCGCCAGGCCCGGCGGGATGTTGATCACGTCGCCCGGCTTGACCCGGAATTCCTTGCCTCCGACAACCGGCTGGCCGATGAACTCGCCCGGGTGCCGGAGCAGCGATCCCTCGGCCGTCGGCCGATTCACCTTGTTCTGGAGCTCGCCTCCGACCGACACCCGCCCGCTGCCGGCGACGATGAAGTAGATGTCGGTCACGCCGTCGTGGATCTCGCCGTTGTCGAACTGGCTCATGGTTCCCGTCAGTGCGGCCCGCACGGGCTTGTCGTGATACAGGCGCGTCAAGGGGCTGATCGAGTGGGTGCGGCTCCGCATGCTCGTGGCGAGCGGATGCGGTCCTCGGGCAACACCCGAGGCGAGCCGGTCGGCGTGAAGCCTGGTGAGATCGGCGCTGTCCCAGAACTGGCCCTCCGCCGGCTGGCCAAGAAGGACGGACCGGAGATCGGACTGACCGGGCGCGGTCTGCTGCTGAGCCTCGACGGCCACCAAGCCCCGCGGTCCGAGGGCGCCAGCCAGGTAGCCCAGAACGACGCCAGCAAGCAATGCGACCGGCACCGATGAATTGGACTTCATGATCGTGACCTCTTCCGCTACGCCATTCTCACGCCCAGCTACCGCGTTCTTGCCGGCCGTCCGCGCGGGTCGGCCACGAATCGATCGCGCGCCGGCATCACCACCTTCGGGAGCGACGCGGCATCCATCACCGCATCGGCCGGGACCAGATCGTTCAGAAACAGCAGGTACGCGGTGACGCCATAGACGTCTGTGTCGCTCAGCGAGCCCGGGTCGGTTGGCGGCATGGCGCGGCGAACATAGTCGAACAGCGTCGTGGCGTACGGCCAGTAGTTGCCGATCGTTCTTCGAAGTTGCGGATTACGGCCGAAAAGAGCGCCGTCTCCAGGGTCTCCACCGACCAGCACATCGTTGGGTCCTTCGCGGCCCGTCTTGCCGTGGCACCCGGCACAGCGCGCGGCGTACGTCCGCTCGCCATCGGCCGCGGTGCCACGACCCGCGGGCAGGCCGCGACCGTCGGGTCCAACGTCGATGTCCAGAGCCGCGATGTCGGAGGGGGACGCCGGCCGCCCGAAACCGAATCGACCGGAGGGTTCCGCCGGCGCGCGCTGGGACTGCGGGGCAGCGGGCTCGGCGGCACGCGTCATCGGCCCGCGCTCACCCGCGGCAAGGACCGACCAGGCCAACGCGCACAAACCCAATGTGCCAGTGCGGTGCGCGGCAGACCTCATCCCCACGCCTCCTCGCGGTAGACGACCGTTCCGTCCGAACGGATCACCCAGGCGACGATGGGATTGAGATGGTAGGGAAGGCTCCCTGGACCGCGGGCGGCAATCAGCTCGGCCCGTGTGGGCTGCACGTAGCCGGTTTCGTCGACCGCGCGGCTCATGATGACCGCCTCGCGGCCGCTCCAGTTCCAGAGGTGACGGAAGCGGGTGTGCGCCTTTGGAAGAACCGGAGCTTGCAGCGCCGCGGCGGTCCATGTCTTCCCGCTGTCGGTGCTGACGTCGACGCGTCGAATCAGTCCGGACCCGCTCCAGGCGATTCCGGTGATCTCGACCCATCCCGGCGTGAGCGTCGCCGGGTAGGTCGGATAGGTAATCAGCGAGCGTGCGTCCATCAGGAAACTGAACTGACGGATAGTGCCGTCCGATAACGGCTCCGTGTACTTCGAGGTTTCCTCGCGCGTCATGAACGGACGGTCGGACAGCTCGATCCGCCGAATCCACTTCACGTTGGCATTGCCTTCCCAGCCCGGAAGGAGGAGCCGCGCCGGGTATCCCTGCTCGGGACGAATCGCCTCGCCGTTCTGCGCGTACGCAATCATCGCGTCGTCCCACGCCTTGGCGACGGGGATGCTGCGCGCCATGATGGCGGCGTCCTGGCTCTCGGCCAGAAACCATGTGGCGGCGGGTCGGACGCCGACCTCGCGGAACAGGGTGGCGAGCCCGACGCCGGTCCATTCGCTCTGGCTCGTCATGCCGGCCAGCGCCTGGGGCGTGGTCTCCGACCCCGCCGTGCGATTGAAGTTCCCGGAGCACTCGAGGAAGCAGATTCGTGAGATCGAGGGAAAGCGCCTGAGGTCGGCGAGGCTGAAGACCATCGGCCGCTCGACCAGCCCGTGAATCACGAGCGAGTAGCGGCGCGGATCGATGGCCGGCACGCCGGCGTGATGTCGTTCGAAGTGCAGGTCGGACGGAGTGATCATGCCGGTCAGGTCCTGGTGGGGCGTCCGCGAGGCCGCGGCGCCCCCCGTCAGTCGCTTCGGCTGCTCGAAGGATGACCGCTGGCCGAGCGTGCTCGACGGCCGGCCCGTGGCCTTGGTCGAATCAGAGGGAGCTTGAGGCGCCGCGGTCGTTGCTGTCTTGTGCAGTGCGACGGCGCCAACTGCGCTGGCCAACACCGTGCGTCTCGAGACCTTCTTCATCTTCAGCCCCTCTGCGCCGGTGCCATCCAGCGCCGACCCGTCGTTCACCCACCTGGTTCATCGCTCGTCTTCACGCCGCTGCGGGCACCTCTGATGAGCCCATCACCCCATGCGGGCCCTTAGGGTTTGCCGGCTGAATCCTCCGTGTCCGCGCCCTCCCTGAGGAAGGGCTCGCCAGAAGCGTTCAGCATTCGAACGGCTCACGGCCAGTGGACGCACGTGCGTCACCGTGAGCAGGTGCTGCCGCATCTCGCCCTCGAGCTCCACCTCCTGCCCGGCCAGTCGCGCCAGGTCAGCGAAATCCTGATTGCGGATCGTATGAACGACACCCTGCGAGACGAACACGTATTGGGCGCCCATCTCGATACAGCGCGTCACGCAGTCGCGACTGCTCATGTTCCTCAGCTCGGGCGCGACATGCGCGTGACCGCCGGCGCACCGGCTGTCGCTGATCTGCCCGCGCGCAGCCAGCAGCTCCCCTGTATCGACCGAGTCGCGGTTTCCGATCACCAACCCGACCACGGCCATCGCCGCCAGAAGAGCCGCGACGCCAAGCAGAGCGCCCAGGCCGCGGGAAGGCCCTGTCTTGGATGCCACCGGAGAGACCAGGGGGGCGCCTTCGACGGACGCCTCGGCCGACCAGTCTCGAAGCCGCTGGCGAACGGCCCTTTCGCGGCTGACGCGATCACGGCACGCGTGACACTGCCCGAGATGATCCTCGACAATGAGCCGGTCAGCCGCTGACAGCTCGTCGTCAACGTAGGCCGTCAGCATGGATCGGAGCCGCCGGCATTGGTTCGCGTGCATCCGTTTGCCCCCTCTCACAAGGAGACGTCAATCGCCCGCGCGGCCCTGGTCACGTCGCAGCCGCCAACCCGCGCCAGATTCTCCGGCCAGGCGCCGATACAGCAGCTCTCGTGCCCGGGACAGCCGCGACATTACGGTGCCAATCGGAATGTCGAGACGCCTGGCGATCTCCGCGTACGTCAGGCCATCCACGTCGCGAAGCCAGATGGTCTGACCGAGCGCGCGCGGCAGCGTCGTAATGGCCGCTCGCAGATCGCGACTTGAAGCCTCGCGGAGGAGCCGCGCCTCCGGCGTCTCGCTGCCGGCGCCCGCTCCGGCAAACTGGTCCACCGCCTCACCGTCGACGACCACAATTGCTCGCGCGCGGTCGCGCTTCCGGTTGCGGTTGACGTTGCGCAGAATGGTGAAGAGCCACGCCCTGAGGTTGGTGCCCCACTGAAACCGGTGCGACGCCCCAAGCGCCCGGGCGTAGGTCTCCTGCGTCAGGTCCTCCGCGTCGGCGGCATTGTTCGTCAGCCGGAGGGCGGTGCGGTACACGCTCCCGAAATGCGACAGCGATTCGGTGTCGAACGCCGCGCGGTCTGGCACGTGT
>CAZCEL010000411.1:3292-4777 GCA_964497175.1 uncultured Bifidobacteriaceae bacterium | reverse complement strand
GTAATAGAAATGCGCGTGCGCCCGTGGCGCACGCGCATTTCTATTACTGTTTCGGGCTGTACAAGGTGGCTGTCATTTTCCAGCAGCTGTACGCCCGATATAGCCGGGGCGAAACGAGCGATCAGCGCCTGGCACGCGCGGACCGCACGGTCGCCGCCCTCGCACGCCAGGCTGCCACGACCATCGAGACCGGGCATCTATAGGCGAGTGCGCGCCGCAACACGGGCACGTTGCAACAGGACGGGGCGCACGGTGGACGAGGGAGAGCACGCGATGGGTAGACCGCTCGAGCGAAGGTGGCTCACGCACTACCCCCCGGGCATACCGTCCGAGCTGCCCGCTCCCGGGGAAAGCCTGATCGACCGCTTCGAAGCGTCGGCGCGGCGGCGGCCGACCGCGCATGCCGTCCGCTACTTCGACCATCCCATCACGTTTGCCGAGCTCGACGATTATGCCGCTCGGTTCGCGGCGCTCCTCGCAGACTGGGGCATCGGTCCAGGGGACCGCGTCGGCCTCTACCTGCAGAACGTGCCGCAATTCATCATCGCAGCCCTGGGCGCCTGGAAGCGCAGGGCCATCGTCGTGCCGCTGAACCCGATGTTCAAAGAGCAGGAGCTGGCCTATCACGTGCAGGACGCCGGGACGAGGGTGCTCATCTGCCTCGAACGGCTGTACGACTCCTGCGCCCGGGCCGTCGTGGCCGGCTCACCGATCGAGCGTGTGGTGACGACGAGCGAGATCGAGTTCGTCAGCCCGGCGACACGAGCGTCGGTTTCGACGCTCAAGGACATCCAGCGGATCCAGTGCCCGGACGCCACCGACCTCATGTCGACGCTCCATGCCCATGCGCCTGACCCTTCGAGCCGGGCTGCCGTCGGGCCGGATGACATCTGCTCGCTTGGCTACACCTCGGGAACCACGGGACCGCCGAAGGGCGCGATGGGCACGCACGGCAACTTCGTCTACAACGCCGAGGTGTACCGCACGTGGATGCGGCTTGGCGACGAGGATTCCGTGCTCGGCGTGGCGCCCCTCTTCCACATAACCGGCATGGTCGCGCATGTCGCGGCCGCGGCGGTCACCGGCATCCCGCTCGTACTCTTCTACCGCTTCGACGCGGCGGAAGCCTTCAAGGTCGTCGACCGCTGGCGGCCAACGATGACGGTAGGTGCGATTACGGCGTTTCTGGCGCTCATGAATCACCCCGACGCGGAAGGGTACGACCTGTCGTGCCTCACGCGCTGCTACAGCGGCGGTGCGCCGATTGCACCGAGCGTCGCGGACGCGTTCGAGCGAACCTGCGGCGTCTACATTCACAACATCTATGGCCTGACCGAGTCCAATTCGCCGACCCACGCGGTGCCGCTCGGCCGGCGTGCCCCGGTGGACCCGCGGAGCGGCGCGCTGTCGGTCGGCGTGCCCGTGCCGGGGTGCGACCCGCGCATCCTCGATCTCGACGACCCGTCCCGCGAAGCTGCCCCGGGC
>CAZCEL010000411.1:0-3282 GCA_964497175.1 uncultured Bifidobacteriaceae bacterium | reverse complement strand
CCCCGGGGGAGCCCGGGGAGCTGGCCGTGCGGGGACCGATGATCTTCGAGGGTTATTGGAATCGGCCCGCCCAGTCCGAGCAGGCCTTCTTTGACGGCTACTTCCTGACCGGCGACGTGGTCACGATGGACGACGAGGGCTTCTTCTACGTCGTCGATCGCCGGAAGGACATGATCATCGCGTCAGGCTACAAGGTGTGGCCTCGCGAGGTGGAGGACGCACTGTATGCGCACCCGGCGGTGAAGGAGGCGGCGGTGATTGGCGTGCCGGACGAGTACCGGGGGGAGACGGTCAAAGCGTTCGTGTCGCTGAAGGCGGAGTTCCGCGGGCAGGTCAGCGCGGACGAGTTGATCGCGTTCTGCCGGGAGCGGATGGCGGCCTACAAATATCCGCGCCAGGTCGAGATCGTCGAGGACGTGCCGAAGACCGTCACGGGGAAGATCCTGCGGCGCGCGCTCCGGCCGTGAATCGTCAGCGATACCGTCCCCGCAGATCCTATCTGATACACAATTGTCATAACCACCCCATCGTCAGACGAAACCGTCGGCCGTTGTTCGAGACCCTGGAAGGCCGGCGCCCGTTTTCCGGTTCATTCGACGATCTTCGCGACCGTCCGCCGCGTTCCTGGCGGCACGCCGGTTGCTCACGCCCGCGCGGCGGGCGCGGCAGGCGCGTCTCGTCCCCCCGGGGCGCCCCATGGACAAGCACGAGCTGCAGTCGGCCATCGAGGACGTGCACGCGAAGTATCGATCGCTGGCCGACGGCGAGGTCGCGACCTACATTCCAGAGCTGGGCAAGGCCAATCCAGCCGACTTCGGGATTGCGGCGGCCACCGTAGATGGCCGCATGTTCGAGGCTGGCGACTGCGACCGCCCGTTCACGATTCAGTCGATCTCCAAGCCCTTCATGTTCGGCATGGCCATCGACGAGCTCGGTCACGACAGGGTGCGCCAGCACGTCGGGGTCGAGCCGAGCGGCGACGCGTTCAACTCGATCGAGCTGCAGCACGGTACCAACCGCCCGTTCAACCCAATGGTCAACAGCGGCGCCATCACCGTGTCGGCGCTGCTCCACGCGCGGTACGGCGACGCCTCGCTCGAGCACGTCCTCGGCTGCCTCAGCGCTGCGGCGGGCCGCCGGCTCGAGATCGACGACGCCGTGTTCGAGTCGGAGCGTCGCACCGGTCATCGCAACCGCGCCATCGCGCACCTGCTGCTCAACTTCGGGATGGTGCACGATCAGGCCGAGGCGGCGCTGGACCTGTACTTCAGGCAGTGCTCGATTCTCGTCACCTGCCGCGATCTGGCCGTCATGGGCGCGTCGCTGGCCAACATGGGCCAGAATCCGCTCACCGGCGCGCGCGTGTTCGATCCGGGGAGCGTGAGGCACATTCTCTCGGTCATGTTCACCTGCGGAATGTACGACTACTCGGGCGAGTGGGCGTACCTCGTAGGCGTGCCGGCAAAAAGTGGCGTCAGCGGGGGCGTGCTGTCGGTCGTCAACCGCCAGCTCGGCATTTCCACGTATTCCCCGCCGCTCGACGCGCACGGCAACAGCCGCCGGGGCATCGTGGCGCTGACCGAGCTGGCGTCGCGGTTCGGGCTGCACGCCTTTGATTGCCTCAACCCCGGTTCCAGCTTCCTCAACGTCGTCCTCTGAGTCCGCCCTCGCGAATCGTACCGCCTCACTTTGGCAGGACGTTCTCCATCACCCAGCGCTCCACGCGCTTCATGCCCGCGTTGAAGGCGATGCGACGGCCGTCGGGATGGATCGACACGTCGCGGAGGTCGTCCATCATCAGCCCCGTGGTCACCGGAGGTCCGCCGGTGATCGGCACCCGCCACAGGGTCTCGTTTCGCGGCTCCTCCAGGGGAGCGTTGGGTCGGCGTGACCATCTGACGATGAGGACGTTGAGGCTGTCGGCCATCCAACCCGCGAGCACGAACTGGTCGGGCTCGGACGCACGCAGCAGTTCGCGGCACCGCCACCTCGTGCTGGCGGTGGTGGCCTCGACGATCGGCACCACGATCGAGTGGTACGACTTCTTTCTCTACAACTCGGCCGCGGCGCTCATCTTCCCGAGGCTGTTCTTCCCGGGCTCCGATCCCTACGTCGGCACGGCTCTCTCTTTCACGACGCTGTTCGCCGGGTTCGCGGCCAGGCCGGTCGGCGCCGGCCTGCATGTGCTGACGAAGGGGATTCGGCCGTGCATTTCGCAACGCCCCGGCTCTGGTCGACGCCATGGCTCGACCATCGATCGTCGTCAAGCCTTGCGATCGGTGCGCTCCTTCGATAGTGCAGGAATTGCGAGGCATGAAGGCGCGGAGCCTCGATTTGGGCCGGATTCGTCACGTCTCCAGGTGGCACAGCGCGCGCGTGCGCGCCACGGGTGCCCGAGACGACCAGCAGCTACGAGCCGCGCGATCCCACACAGTGTATCCTCTACCACCTCGTGCAGGATCACTTCGAGACGTTTCGTGCGCAGGCGGCCTCGCTGCGGGACGGGGAAGGCCTGCCACGGTTTGTCGAGCAGGAGTTTCGCGAGTTCCTCACGTGCGGGTGTCTTGCCGCGGGATTCGCGCGCTTCCACTGCGACGCGTGCGGCCACGACCGGCTCGTGGCGTTCTCGTGCAAGGGGCGCGGCTTCTGTCCCAGGTGCGGCGGTCGCCGCATGGCCGAACGCGCGGCGCACCTCGTCGATCATGTGCTGCCGGACGTCCCCATTCGGCAGTGGGTGTTGAGCCTCCCATATCGTCTGCGGTACGTGCTTGCGTGGGATCACGACCTCTGTCGCGCGGTTGTGGGTGTGTACGTGCGAGCCGTACTCGGTTTCCTGCGGGCACGCGCGCGGCACAATGGCGTCGCCAATGGCCGGAGCGGGGCCGTCGTGATTATTCAGCGCTTCGGAGGCGCTCTGAACCTGAACGTCCATGTGCACGCGCTGGTGATCGATGGCGTGTTCGCGCAGGACGGCGAGCGGCTCGGCTTTCAGCGGGCCCGCCGCCTCACGCGAGACGACGTGGGGGAGGTGGTGGCGGTCGCCGCACACCGGATTGATCGGCTGCTGCAGCGGCGCGGTGTACTGGCGACCTCGTCGGAGAGCGGTGAGGCGGATCGGTGGGCCGAGGAAGCTCCGGCACTCGCCGGCCTCGCGGCGGCGTCGGTGCAGGGACTCCTCGCGCTCGGGCCACGTGCTGGCGCCCGCATCGCTCGCTACGGCAGTCCGCCAGACGAGGTCGCTCCGATGACGCTCGGCCCGTGTCACGCCCACGTCGAGGGGTT
>CAZCEL010000410.1:0-4804 GCA_964497175.1 uncultured Bifidobacteriaceae bacterium | reverse complement strand
GTCGTATCGTGGGCAAGCGGCATCATCACGAAGCGTCCGATTCCTGATGGTCCCAGTGGCGATCTATTTCGGGGCCCAGGGGTCGGAAAACTGGTTCCGGAGCGAAAAGGGTCGCCACGTCGCGGCAGCCCACGGACAGCCTCCGATCCGTCACTGGAAGGCTTGAGACTGTGGCCGGTTCCTGGTTTCGAGAACTTCAGGACTTGTTACATCCCTCGAGCCGATCACGTCGATGTGCCGCGCCTGCTGCATGCGCGACTCCGAGCGTTTCTTCGAATAGCGATTGCTGCACGCTCCTTCGATTGTGTGTGTTCAGGGCACGGGAGAGGCGGACGAGGTCGTCGAGCTGCGGCTCACGTGCGCACGAGCCATCATGCGCGTCATCCACGCGTCGGCCTCCTCGAAGCTGCGAAATCGATACACCCCGCGAGGCACGAGGGCGCCGGTGCGGCGCACGGAGGCCAGCATGCGCTGCAGGGCCGCCGGGTCGCGCCCCTCGGTCCGGCGATGGCCAACCCGTTTCTCCACGGGCTGATGTTTAACAGGACCGCAGCGCGCCGATCGCGGCGCTCCAGGACTGGCACCCTGTGGCGAAGCAGTGACCTACCCCCGCGCTTTAATCGCACCGTGGGCGTGCTGGTATTCCTGGTTGAAGAGGCTCCCGAAGGCGGATTCACTGCGCGCGCGCTCTCTACCTTCCATCCACCGAGAACGCGAGCAGCACGTTGCCGGGGGCGCCGCCGATGAAGGCGTACCCTGAGTTCACGAACAGCATCCCGCCCACGACGACCACACCAGGTCCGTCGAGCGCACCGCCGGTCGCCTTGACGCCGTTGACCGTCGTGTACTCGCGCGCGGTATCTACGTCCCAGAGAATACGACCGTCAGCGGCCGCGTACGCCCGGAGATGGCCGTCAAGCCCGCCGGAGAAGACGACCCCTGGTATAGCGGTGACGGCGGCCGATTGTGCAGGCGTGCAGCCGGGCTTGGCGCAGCCCCGATGCGGCGCGCTCCACATCGTCGCGCCCGTCGCCGGGTTCAGCGCGTAGAGGCCGCCGCCCGCCTTCGGATCGAACAGCATCGGCAGGCCGAACACCGTCGGTTGGGCGCCGGCCGTCCCTTGAGGCGCTGGCGCCCACGACGCGTCCGACAACGCCACGTAGACGCGCGTGCCGTCGTAGGCCGATCCCCACTGCACGCCGCCCACCTTGCCGCCCTTGCCGACGCGGGTCTGCCAGAAGACCTCGCCGGTATCCGCGCTGACCGCATGGACGACACCCGACTTCTGTCCCGCGATGAGCGCGCGGCGGCCGTCAGGCAGGTCGACGAGAATGGGTGACGATCCGAAGTCGAGATCGGGCCCGTTCGCCTGAGGACAGTTGGCGTTGAGCGGCGCCGGCAGCTCACACCCGATCGTGTAGGCGTCGTTGGCCGTCATCTGACGGGACCAGAGCAGCTTGCCCGAGTCGGCGTCGAACGCGACGAACGCGTCCGTCGTGGAGGCGACCGGATCGGAGTACCCGTCACCGGTCGTCACGTACACACGACGGGTCTTGAGATCGACGGTTGGCGACGACCAGATCGCCGCGCCAGACGGACCCCACAGCTGCACGCCCTGCGAGTTCTTCCGCGTGGGCTTCGGCTCTTCGGGAATGACATAGCTCATCCAGCGGACGGCGCCGGTGGCAGCATCCAGGGCCGACACGCTGCCCCGGAACCTGCAGCATTCGTACTTCGCGTCCACCGAGGCGCCTTCTTCGGTCGAAGAGGTCGAGACGTACAGCGTGGGTCCGGCCAGCGTCGGCGCTCCGGTAATCACCGCGGCAGGAAGATCGTCGACGCGTGTCTTCCAGAGAAGAGCGCCCGTCAAGGCGTTCAGTGCGTAGACGTTTGCTCCCTGGTCGGCGACGTATGCAGTCCAGGTTCCCTCGCTGACCGAGATCGTGATCGCCGCGCGCACGCGACCGGCCGTATCGAACGTCCAGTACTCACAGCCGCTGTCGGCGGAGAGCGAATAGACTTTGCGGGCGGCGCTCCCGACGAAGACGCGTCCGCCGACAACGGTCGGTTGTCCGTACGCGGTGGCCACGCCCGGGAACCCGAATGCCCATTTCAGCTTCAGGGCGGGCACTTGGGCGGCCGTCAACCGCGCCATCGCCGCCGGCTGGGAGCGATGCTGGGAGAGGTTCACTCCCCAGCCGTTCCAGTGCGGCCGCTCGAAGGGAGTGCTCACGGGCGTGCTCGGGGCGCACTGGTTCGTGGCGGCCGCCGCGCCCGACGCCACGGTGGACGACTCGCTGAGAAACCGGACCACCGCATCGACCTGGGCAGGCGAGAGCTTCGAGGCTTGCGCCGTCATGCTGCCCTTCGTCAGCGCGAAACGGACGTTGTCGGTCGAGAGGCGCCCAAGGGCCGCCCGCGGGGCGGCACGGGACGCACCACCTTCGTGGCAGCTCGCGCAATGTTCCTTGTAGAGAGCTTCGCCGGCGGACGAGGGTTGACTCTGCGAAGCCGCTTCGACGGCCGTCGCGAGTGCGATGAGCAGAAACGTGGTCAGGGCGTGTCTGTGCATGACTGGCTCCAGTGTGAACAGGTCTCTCGATCCCACGAGCGCGATCGTATGAGACGAGTGGAGCCCGCACGGGCGCGACTCGGCGAATGCACGTCAGGCGTCGGTGAACGGCGGCGGAGCAACACCCGATCTCGGAGACGCGAACAGCGAAAAGCTCGGAGCCGTTCGCTTCCGATCAAGGCAGACGCGGCTTCCAGCTCGTCGAGAAAGAGGCTCGGCGCTGGGCTGTGATGGTGGCGGCTCAGTGCCCTCGGACAGCCCCGTTGGTTGGTCGAGGCGCAACCGCCCGTCTTGGGCACGCGCCCGCAGCGGAGTCATGTCACCACTGTCGTCAGCAGGCGCATCGGCAATCCGCCAGTCGTCCAGAACCGGGCGAAGGACCTCGTTCGATGAAGCTGTGGCGACGGGAATGGAGGCCCTGGCCGATGCTCGAGTCGAGGTCTCGAACACGTCGCCGACCTGGATCTCGGGCGCGCCAGGAACGTGCGTGAACCGGTGGTACACTGGGCCACTCGGGCTGAATGACCACGATCCCTGCGCACATGCGGCCACTGTTCTGGGACGTCAATCCCGACGACTTCGACCCGGCCGTCTACCCGCAGTACACCATCGAGCGCGTGCTGGAGCATGGCGACGAGGCTGACGTGGCATGGCTCGTCCAGCACTTCACGAGGGAACAAATCCGCGACGTGCTGCGGACCGATGCCAATCTTTCCGGGCGCTCCGCTCGGTTCTGGGCGCTGGTGTTCGAACTGCCGGCCGGGGAAGTGTCTGCCCTTCGCGAGCAGCATTGAGCGGACCGTGCGGCCTCCTTGTCCGGATTCCTGATGCCCGACCCACCGGAGCTGGGGCCGTTTCATCCGGACGTGCTGCCGGGCGAGTGGGCCCGCGCAGCCGACGCCCTCGCCTCCCGCTCGGTCCTCGAAGGGTTTTACCTGGCGGGCGGTACCGGTCTCGCCCTCCAGTTCGGCCATCGGCGGTCCGCGGATCTCGATCTCTTCCGCTCCACGCAATTCGACGCGGTCGCCCTTCGCGACCGGCTGCGCGATCTCGACGGCCTGGCCGCACTTGAAATCGCGCCTCGGACCATGCACCTCCAGCTCCACGGCGTCAAGGTGAGCTTCCTCCATTACCCGTATCCAGAGCTCTTCCCTCTGCGGCCCTTCGGCCGCCTGGCCGTTGCCGACGCGCGCGATATCGCCTGCATGAAGCTCGATGCGATTGCCCATCGAGGCAGCCGGCGCGATTTCGTCGACCTGTACGTGGCGGGTTCCACCTACGGCCTCGCCGAGGTCGTCGACTGGTTCGCACGGAAGTACTCATCCGTGCCGTACAACCGCACCCACCTGTTCAAGGCGCTGACGTACTTCGTCGACGCGGAGCGGGAGCCGATGCCCGACATGCTGATCTCGCTGGAATGGACGAACGTCCGCGCGTACTTTCTCACCCAGGCGCCTCGGCTGCCGCGCCTCTCGTTTTAGTGCTTCCCAATGCTTCCTGTCGTCCGATGGCATGCGCGCTACACCTTCGCTCACCCCGGGGGATCGTCAACTGACGCCGCGCGCGTCAGCCGAGCACGCGACCCGACGCCAGCTCCCGGAGGAATCGGGTCAATGGCAGGACGCGCACTGGGCCATCCTTCAGCTCCGCCGCGCCGGTGTACACGCCGAATCCGCGCCCGACGACGCCGTCGGTCACCATCGATTTCAGCGGCCCGCCGAACTCGCGGCGCCACGTGGGCGACGACTTCACTTCGATGCCGACTGCGCGCCCGGCACGGGTCCAGATGAAGTCCACCTCGCTGCCGGACGGCGTGCGCCAGTAGCGGAGCTCGCCGCCGAGGTTCCGCAGCGACATCGCCGCCCGCAGCACGTGCAGGACCCAGGTTTCGAGCAGGAATCCGCGCTCCACGCCCTCCAGCGGCTCGCGCAGCCGCCCGGCCAGCGCGCGCACGACGCCCGGATCGAACAGATAGAACTTCGGGCTCAGGACTTCCTTGACCTTTGCGCGAGGCCTCCACGCCTCCAGCCAGACACCGATCAGCGTGTCGACGAGGATCTGGAAGAAGCCCTGAACGGTCGGCCGGGCGACCGCCGCGTCGCGGGCGATGGCGGCGACATTGACGATCTGGCCGTTGACGAGCGCGGCGACCTGAAGGAAGCGGGCGAAGGAGTCGAGCCGCCGGACCAGCGCCTCCTGCTGGATCTCCTCGCGGAGGTAGTTCGACACGTA
>CAZCEL010000409.1:0-4810 GCA_964497175.1 uncultured Bifidobacteriaceae bacterium | reverse complement strand
CTCCGGCGACGTCTCAGATCGGCGGTTGCGTCCCGACGATATCGCCGGGGTTTCGGACCTCTACCCGACCGACGACTTCGAAGCGGACACCGGCACGATCTCGGGCACGGTGACCAAGAACGGCAGCGGCGTGTTCGGCGCCCACGTGGTAGCCGTCGACATCCGGACGGGCGAGCTCGTCGGGAACTTCACGCTTGCGGCGAGTGGTGCATTCGTGGTCGCGGGACTGAAGCCCGGTCCCCACCTCCTGCGCGTCGAGCCCGTCGACGACGCCGATCTGGACAGCTTCTTCGACGACAGCGACTCGGCGGACATCGATTTCCGCGTGGCCTACCACAGCCGGCTCATCGTCGTTCCCAGTGACGGCGACAGTGGGCCGACCGAGATCACGGTGATCGCAAAATGATCCGCGGTGCGGTCCTCGCCGCACTGGCTTGTGCGCTAGCTGCTCCCTGGCCGGCAGTGGCCCAGCCGCGGGATCAGCGCGCCGGCCAGGCTCGAGCGCCGGAGCCCGGCCGCGCGGCCGCGCGACTCGAGATTGGCGTGGGCCTGCGGTGGATCGGCGCTGCGACGTTTCCGACGGTCGAGGCGACGGAGTCAACGAGCTTCGGCAGCGCTCGCTTCGCGTTGCTCAGCGCCGACACGTCGCTCGATGCCTCGACCGGCGTCGAGGCACGCGTGGGTTACGCGCTTATCCGGGCGCTGATGGTGGAGGGCTCGTTTGCGTTCAACCCCACGCGACTGACCACGAGGGTCAGCGAAGACCCCGAGACGACGTCGACGGCCACGGCGACAGCCGCCGTCAGACAGTTCGGGTTCGAAGGGGGGATCGTGGTCCGGCCGGAATTCGGCGTCGGAAAGGCGCGGCCGTTTGCCTCGGCAGGTGCCGGCTACCTGCGACACCTGCACGAAGGGCGGGCGCTGGTGGAGTCCGGCCTGTCGTTCTACATCGGCGGCGGCGTCGAGTATCCCTTCAGGTCGGGCCTCAACAACCGTGGCGCACGGCAGACAACGGTGGGAATGCGGGTCGACGTGCGCGGCGTCCTGCTTCGGAACGGCGCGCTTCTCGACAAGGACCCGCACCTGGTGCCGGGCGTCGGTGTATCCGTGTTCGTGCGCTGAGCATGTTCGAGGTCTTCCATGGCGATCGTTGACAGCTTCCGAACCCTCTCAACCGTCAGGGTCGGTGACCGGCCGGTCAGGTTCCACAGTCTTCCGCTCCTGCAGGCGGCTGGCTTCCCACGGGTATCGCGGCTTCCGTATTCGCTCAAGATCCTGCTGGAGAACCTCCTGCGCTGCGAGGACGGCCGCCACGTGACCTCGACCGATGTGGAAGTGCTCGCCCGGTGGGATGTCGGCGCCGGCATGCAGAAAGAGATTGCCTTCGCGCCCTCGCGGGTGCTCCTGCAGGACTTCACAGGTGTCCCGGCCGTGGTCGACCTGGCGGCGATGCGGGACGGGGTGGCGCGGCTGGGCGGCGACCCTGCCAGGGTCAATCCACTGCAGCCGGTCGAGCTGGTCATCGATCACTCCGTCCAGGTGGACTACTTCGGGCAGGCGAATGCCTTCCAGTTGAATGCCGAGCTCGAGTTCCATCGCAACAAGGAGCGCTACACGTTCCTCCGCTGGGGGCAGAACGCCTTCCGAAACTTTCGCGTCGTGCCGCCCGACACCGGCATCGTGCATCAGGTCAACCTCGAATATCTGGCGCGCGTGGTCGACTGGACCGACGCGCCGGAGGGCTGGCTGGCGTTTCCCGACACACTCGTGGGCACCGATTCGCACACCACGATGATCAACGGTCTGGGTGTCGTGGGGTGGGGCGTTGGGGGAATCGAGGCGGAGGCCGCGATGCTCGGCCAGCCGATCTCGATGCTCATCCCGCCAGTGCTGGGTGTCCGCCTCGCCGGTGCCATGCGCGCGGGGACGACGGCGACGGACCTCGTGCTGACCATCACCGAACGCCTGCGGAAGCACGGCGTGGTTGGCAAGTTCGTCGAGTTCTTCGGGCCTGGACTCGATCGCCTCACGATTGCCGATCGGGCGACGCTCAGCAACATGTGCCCAGAATACGGTGCGACGATCGCGATCTTCCCCATCGACGCGATGACGCTGGAGTACCTGCGTCTCAGTGGCCGGAGCGAAGCCCGCGTCCAGCTCGTCGAGGCGTACGCCCGGGCCCAGGGCCTGTTCCGGGTGGATGGCGTGCCCGATCCGGTCTTCTCGGAAGTCCTCGACGTAGACCTGGGACATGTGGAAGCGAGTCTGGCAGGACCGCGACGGCCGCAGGACCGCGTGTCGCTCGGCGGCGTTGCGGAAGGATTCCGCCGTGCGCTGGGCGGGTTGCAGGCGGGAGCGAAGAAGCCGGACGCGGTATCCCGCGGCGCCAGCGTCGCCGTCGCGGATCCTCCTGCAACGGGCCTGGAGGACGGGGCCGTCGTCATCGCCGCGATTACCAGCTGCACCAATACCTCCAATCCGAGCGTGATGATCGGGGCGGGCCTCCTCGCGAAGAATGCGGTCGAACGCGGGCTCGCGCGCAAGAGCTGGGTCAAGACGAGCCTGGCGCCGGGATCGAAGGTGGTGACCGACTACCTGCGGCAATCCGGCCTGCAGCCCTATCTCGATCGACTGGGGTTCAACCTGGTTGGCTACGGGTGTACGACCTGCATCGGCAACAGTGGCCCTCTGCCCGAGGACGTATCCGCCGAGATCGAGGCACGGCGGTTGGTCGTTGCGTCGGTGCTGAGCGGCAACCGCAACTTCGAGGGCCGTATCCAGCAGCAGGTGCGGGCCAACTACCTGGCGTCGCCGCCCCTGGTTGTCGCGTACGCCCTGGCGGGACGCATCACACTGGACTTGACCAGCGAGCCGATCGGAACGGGACGGGACGGCGCGCCCGTGTTCCTCAGGGACATCTGGCCGACCGACCGCGAGATCGAGGAGACGATGAGGCGCTCGGTGAGCGCCGAGATGTTCCGGACCCAATATGCCGATGTGTTCGCGGGCGACCAACGGTGGCGATCGCTCGAGGCGCCCTCGGGCGAGGGGTTCCTGTGGGCCGACGAGTCCACGTATATCCGCAGCCCGCCGTTCTTCGACGGCGTCACGCTGGAGCCGCCGCCGCTTGTCGAAGTCGCCGGCGCGAGGGTGCTGGCCGTGCTCGGCGACAGCATCACCACGGACCACATTTCGCCGGCCGGATCGATCAGGAAGGACAGTCCGGCGGGCAAATACCTCATCGAGCACGGCGTCGCGCCGAGCGACTTCAACTCCTACGGCGCGCGCCGCGGCAATCATGAAGTGATGATGCGCGGCACCTTCGCGAACACCCGCCTGCGCAACCAACTGGCGCCCGGTACCGAAGGCGGTTGGACCACGCACCTGCCTGACGGGGCGGTGATGGCGATCTACGACGCGGCGATGCAGTACAAGAGCGACCGCGTGCCCTTGGTCGTGCTGGCCGGCAAGGAATACGGGTCGGGCTCGTCGCGCGACTGGGCGGCCAAGGGCACGCAGCTGCTGGGTGTGCGCGCGGTCATCGCTGAGAGTTTCGAGCGCATCCATCGCAGCAATCTGGTCAACATGGGCGTGCTGCCGCTGGAGTTCCCTCCCGGTGCAGGCACGGCGTCACTTGGTCTGACGGGACGCGAGGAGTTCGACCTGAGTGGGATCGCTGCCGGGCTCGGTCCTCGGAGCCTCGTGAATGTACGCGCCCGTGGGGATGGAGGACGGAGCATCGAGTTCCAGACCCTGGCCAGAATCGATACGCCCGAGGAGCTGGTGGCCTTCCGCCACGGCGGCATCCTGCCGTACGTGCTGCGGCAGATCGTCGCGCGGGGTTGAGCGCCGCTCCGAGGCGCGGGGTGCTACGATCCAGGCGATGACGCGTGAGTTGAGCGCCGGGGCCATCAAGGCGCGGGCGGCCGAGATCGGATTCGACGCCTGCGGCATCGCCTCGGCCGGCGACCATCCCGAGCTCGGGTTCCTGTCCGACTGGATCGCGCGGGGCTACTCGGCGTCGATGGCATACCTGGCCCGATCGGCGGCCCAGCGCGCGGACGTCCGACACGTGCTGCCCTCGGCCCAAAGCGTTGTGGTGACCGCCACGCTCTACAACACGGATCATCCACATTCGACCGAATGCGCCGATCCGGACCGTGCCCACGTCGCGCGATACGCCTGGGGCGAGGACTATCACGGCGTCCTCCGGGGCCGCCTCGAGGCCCTGCTGGCCTGGATGTGCGAAGCCTCCCCGACGAGGTTCGAGGCCCGCCTGTTCGTCGATACGGGCCCGATCCAGGAGCGCGTGTATGCGCAGTACGGGGGGATTGGGTGGATTGGCAAGAACACCTGCCTGATCCACCCGGAGCTGGGATCGTGGATCCTGCTCGGAGAGATTGCCTGCAGTCTGCCCCTCGATCCGGATCCGCCATCGCTCGATCAGTGCGGCACGTGCGTGCTGTGCCTGGAGGGCTGCCCGACCCGCGCGATTGTCGCGCCCGGCGTGCTCGATTCGAGCCGCTGCATCTCGTACCTGACGATCGAGCATCGCGGCGACATCCCCGATGCCTTGCGAGCGGACGTCGGCGCCCACGTCTTCGGCTGCGACGTCTGTCAGGAAGTGTGTCCCTGGAACCAGTCGGCTCCCGTGTCCTTCGATCCGGCCTGGCAGCCGCGCCCGGCCTGGGATCGGCCGCGCCTGGCAGGCCTTGCCCTCATGGGGGAGGCCGAGTTGAGGGACGCCATCAGGGGCAGCGCGATGAAGAGGGCGAGCCACGGCAAGAGCCACGGCCACGCCGCGTGCGTG
>CAZCEL010000408.1:0-4814 GCA_964497175.1 uncultured Bifidobacteriaceae bacterium | reverse complement strand
AAAACGGAGTGGCGGTTCGATGGCCCGCCGCCAGCACCAGCGCCGAGCGCGTTTCCGGCCACGCGAGGCTGGGAAGGCGGACCGGGCGTCACCGGCCTGACGATTCGCGACGGCCGCCTGGCCGGTCGGACGACGAGCGACTTCCCGGTGCTGCACCTGGAACGCACGACTGGCGTCGACAACCCGGATCTGGTGCATGCGGTTGAAATCCGGATGCGCGTGTCCGGCGGAGGCAACGTTGCGGTTCAAGGCGTGCCTGCGCCGCGAGTCGACCTGGGGCAGATGGTCGCCGCCGCCGCTCGAGGAGGCCTTCCCTGGCCGCTTGCGACGACGGTCACGGCCGACAACGAAGTAAGGACGTACACGCTCACGTCGGCGATTCACGTCGCGGGCACGGGCTTCCGCCATGTACTGATTCGACCCACCGACGCCGCGGGGGCGACGTTCGAGATCGAGTCGGTGCGCCTGGTCTACCGCAGGGAGTACCTGGCCAGCATCGCCTCGGGCGTGACGTGGCAGGGTTTGAAAGAGGTGTACCGCGAGTCGTTGGCAGCGCGATCGCCGGAGACGCTTGGGTTCGATGTGACGCTGCCCCAGCGTCCCTGGCTCGATCTCGCGGTCGGGACCATTGAAGACGCGCCGGTGACGTTCAAGGTCAGCGTCGGCGCCGAGGGTGCCGGAGAGGACGCGGGCGAGCCCGTGTTCGAGCACACGGTTACCACGCCGCATCGTTGGGAACCGCGTCCCATCGATCTCGATCGGTGGGCGGGCCGGCGCGTCCGGCTGTCGATGACGCTGTCCTCCAGCGGACCTGGCATCCTCGGCTTCTGGGGATCGCCGGTCATTCGCAACCGCGTGGACGCAGCCTCCGCCGGCGCGGGCCCCCCGCGGCCGCAGAACGTCATCGTGATCCAGGCCGACACGCTGCGTCGCGATCACCTGGACATGTACGGGTACGGCCGGGAAACGGCGCCAGAGTTGAAGCGGCTGGCCTCGGAAGGCGCGCTCTTCCGCAACTACACCGTCCAGGCCACGTGGACCAAGGTGTCCACGCCGTCGATGATGACCTCGCTCTACCCGACGTCGCACGGCGTGAAGGACTTCCCCGACCGAGTGCCGGCGGCGGCGACGACCATGGCCGAGGCGTTTCGCGCGGCCGGCTACGCGACGCTCTCGTTCGCCTCGGTGCTCTTCACCGGTCAGTTCACGAACCTCCACCAGGGGTTCGAGGAGCTGCACGAGGACGGGTCGGTGTCTGTACGCGGGTCGAGCAAGACCTCGCGCGAGTATGTCGATCGGCTGCAGGCGTGGGTCGAGACGCACCGCGAGACGCCGTTCTTCGTGTTCCTCCACGTGTTCGACCCGCACGATCCCTACGAACCGTACAGGCCCTACGACTCGATCTGGGCCGATCCAGCCAGGAAGGAAGAACACGAGAGCCAGCTTCGCGAAGTAAGAAAGGTCATCGAGGAGCCAATCCTGCGGCAGTTCGGCATGCCGTCGCTGGACGATCTCGCGAAGGCCAAGGTCGATCCCGTCGCCTTCGTCAACCACGACAAGGACTGGTATGACGGATCGATTCGCGGGATGGACGTCGAGATCGCGCGGCTGATGCAGACCTTGCGGCGGCTGAATATCGACGACCGGACGCTCGTGGTGTTCCTGAGCGATCACGGAGAGGAATTCCACGAGCACGGCCGGATGTTCCACGGCCAGACCGTGTACGGCGAGCTCACGCAGGTGCCGTTCATGATGCGCTGGCCCTCGGGCATCCCGAAGGGGCGCGTGGTGGACGAGGTCGTGCAGTCGATCGATGTGATGCCGACGCTCCTCGACCTGAGCGGGATCGCTCCACCCGAGGGCCTGCAGGGCAGGAGCTTCGCATCGCTGCTGCGAGAGGACGCCGGCGACAAGGGAGGCGCGGATGGCTGGACCCGCCGGCCGGCGATCAGCGAAAAGAGGCTGACGGACGCCAAGCTGGGCGCCGCGCCTCCACCGCATGACACCGAGTCGTACGCGATCACGGACGGCGAATGGAAGCTGGTGCGCAACACCGTGCGGCCTCGTGGAGGCCCCGAATTCGAGCTGTACGATTTCGTGAAGGATCCACTGAACAAGACCGACGTCGCCGAGCAGCATCCCGACGTCGTGGCGCGGCTCGCCAAGGCGCTCGACGGGTGGAAACAGTTGGCGGAGGCTGGCCGGCTGAAACCGGAAGCCGAGACGAACAAGAGCCTGACTCCGGAACAGCTCCAGCGCCTGCGCAGCCTCGGGTACGTCCGGTAACGCGGTTTCACGTTGGTTGCCATCAACACGGTGATGCCCATGACACTTCATCACGCCCTTCGATCGATCACATGGACGACGTCGTTGGCGCTGCTTCTGGCTTCGGCGGGACTCACGGGTCAGCAGCCTGCCGCGCCGCCGCTCGACACCCTGCCGGACAGTCCGCAGGTGTTCACGACGGGCGGCAGAAGCTACCGTGTCGTGCCGATGAAGGGGCTGTCTCGGCCGTTCGCGCTGGCATTCCTCCCCAACGGCGACATCCTCATCACGGAGCGTGGCGGGAAGCTGCGCATCGTGCGGAACGGCGTGCTCGATCCGCGGGAGATTACCGGCATGCCGGCGGTGCTCCACCGCCAGATGAAGGGCCTGCAGGACATCGCGCTCCATCCGCGCTTCGCGGAGAACCGTCTGATCTACTTCACCTACTCCAAGCCCCGCGATGAGAAAGTGGCGGCGGCCACGCTCGCGCGCGCGCGGTTCGACGGCGGCAGCGCGCTCGCCGACGTGCGCGATCTGCTGGTGTCCGATGCCTGGACCGACCAGCCGCAGGCCTCCCGCATGGTCTTCGGGCCCGACGGCAAGGTCTACATGTCGATCGGGGTTCCCATTCCGACCACCGTTCCCGGCACGGTGTCGCCCAGGAGCGCCCAGGATCCCTCCACGCTGGCCGGCAAGATCCTGCGGGTGAACGACGATGGGACCGCGCCGCCGGACAACCCTTTTGTGGGCCGCCAGGGCTATCGGCCCGAAATCTTCGCGCTGGGCATCCGCAACGCGCTCGGCTTGATCGTGCATCCAACGACCGGCGAGATCTGGGAAAGCGAGAACGGTCCGCTCGGCGGGGACGAAGTCAATATCATCCGGGCGGGCAAGAACTATGGATGGCCCATCATCTCGTACGGCCGTTCTTACACCGGCGATCGGACCGAGGGCACGGGCCCGAGCCTGGCGGACCCGTCGGCGCCGGGGCTCGAGCAGCCGGAGCTGTTCTGGTCGCCCTCGATCGCCCTGTCCGGTATGGTGGTCTACACGGGCGACCGGTTTCCCGCCTGGAAGGGCCACCTCTTCGTCGGCGGCCTCGTCGGCGCCCAGCTCCAGCGCGTGCCGATGAACGCGCGAGGGCTGCCGGGCCGCCCGTGGGAGCGGCTGGTCGATGGACTGAAGCAGCGCATCCGGGAAGTCCGTCAGGGGCCCGACGGTTTGCTCTACCTGCTGACCGATGAGGACGCGGGCGCGATGCTGCGAATCGAGCCCGTTGAGTAGAACCGTCGGCAGCCGCGCGCACCGATGACGGCGAGGTCATCGGTGACGAGCCGAAAGAAAAGGGGAGCGAGAGGATCGAGGGCGGGTCCGTACGACCGTCGGTCAGAACTTCGGCTTGCGACGGCCGAGGCGGACTCTCCGCCGCATGATGTAGAGCGTGGCCATCACGAACAGCAGGAGAACCCAAAGGAGCGTGTACGGGACGTTGGTGTAATCCATGTGGATGGCATCGGCGCGGCGCGGTGGATTCTTTAGAGCGGCCCGGCGCGTGTTCCGGAGACCGCGCCGGCCGAGGCTGGCGTGTGCGAGAACGGCACAATCTGATAGGCTTGTCGATGCCACATGCACGTTGTTGCTGACGCGGCGCCGTGACCCTCCAGGACTACACGCTGCTTCCGACGCGTGCCCACGTGCGTCGTTTCGTTACACTGTCGATCCTGACGGTCCCGCTCGTCTGTCTTGCGTGCGCTAACGAACCGCCGACCTCCGGTCGGGCCCGCCCGGCAGAGGGGCCATCCCAGCCGGCGACCGTCCAGGGCCACCGCGTCTTCGGAACAGTTCACGCGCTCGATCGTCTCCCTGCCGTCGTCACGCTTGAATCGCGTGACGGGCGTGAGTTTCCGCGGCCCCCCGAACAGGCGGTGATGGATCAGAGCGGGTTGATGTTCTCGCCCGAGATGCTGTTCGTTCGCACCGGCCAGCCCGTGGGATTTCTGAACAGCGACATCCAGATTCACAACGTGAACGTCAAGCACGACGCCACGAAGGAGCAGGCATTCAACGTGGCGATTCCCATGGGTGGAGGCTACCGGCATGTCTTGCCGCGGGATGGGCTCTACACCGTGACGTGCGACATTCACACGATGATGGCGGCCTGGATCGTGTCCACCTCGACACCATTCGTGACGGCTGCCGACTCCAGCGGCCGATTCCAGTTCGACGGCGTTCCGAAGGGCGCTTATGCGCTCGTCGCGTACGTCGGCACGCGGCGGATCGAGGAGCCGATCGAAGTCAGCGACTCGGATGTCGAGGCGACGCTGCAGGACGCGGAAGAACGATCGACCGGCCAGACGTAAGCAACGTGCCTCGCAGTCGGGCTGTGGCGCGCCGACGCAGGCAACACCAAACTGCTCTAGCGACCGGTCCGAGGGGGCAGATGGCCCTTGAGAAATGCCACGACCCCCGGCCAGATCCGCTCAGCAAGGGCGGCGTCCAATGTTCCCAGCGCGTTGTGCGGTCCCATGAACGCGTGCCCTGTGCCGGGA
>CAZCEL010000407.1:0-4815 GCA_964497175.1 uncultured Bifidobacteriaceae bacterium | reverse complement strand
GAGCGGCTGCTCGATATCCTGCTGCCGCCCACGCGCCCGCTCGCGCCCGACGAGGACTCGGCCCTGCAGCGGGACCAGCAGACGCAGACGCGCGATCGCTTTCGCGATCAGCTGCGCGCGGGCCGGCTCGACGCGCGCGTCGTCGAGATCGACGTGCGTGAGCGGTCGTTCCCCTCGTTCGAGATCATTGCCGGCTCATCGGTCGAGGAAGTTGACATCAACCTGAAGGACATGCTGCCGGGGCTGTTTCAGGGCAAGACCCGGAAGCGGAAGATGCGGGTGCCCGAGGCGCTCGAGCACCTCGCGCGCGAGGAAGAGCAGAAGCTCATCGACATGGACAGCGTCGCCCGTACCGCCGTCGAACGGGTCGAGCAGGCCGGCATCATCTTCGTCGACGAGATCGACAAGATCGCGGGGCGCGAGGGCTCGCACGGTCCTGACGTCAGCCGCGAGGGCGTTCAGCGCGACATCCTGCCGATCGTCGAGGGCACGACCGTGAACACCAAGCACGGCATGGTGCGCACCGACCACATCCTGTTCATCGCGGCCGGCGCGTTCCATGTCTCGAAGCCCTCGGATCTGATCCCGGAGCTGCAGGGCCGCTTTCCCATCCGTGTGGAGCTCGAAGCGCTCGGCAAGGAGGAGTTTGTCCGGATCCTGACCGAGCCCCGCAGCGCGCTGGTCAAGCAGTACACGGCGCTGATGGAAACCGAAGGGATTGAGCTCAGCTTCACCGAGGCCGCCGTGCGGCGGATCGCCGATTTCGCCACGCTGGTGAACGAACGGACCGAGAACATCGGTGCGCGCCGCCTCCATACCGTGATGGAAAAGCTGCTCGACAACATCTCATTCGAAGGGCCGGATCTGGCGGACAAACGCGTCGTGATCGACGACGACTACGTGACCGGCATGCTCGGCGAGATTGTCAAGAACGAAGACCTGTCGCGGTACATCTTGTGACGGGGGACAGGGGAGCGCGAGCCGTTCAGGCCCGCGTGTGGCGCGAAGCTGCCGTGGGCATTGCCGTGCCACTGCTGGCCGCACTCGCCTTCACCGGGTGCGGCAGGAAGGGTCCGCCGCTGCCGCCGCTCGTCAAGCTGCCGGTGGCGCCCGGCGACTTCGTCGCCGCGCGGCGCTCTTCCTCGGTCGACATCCAGTTTGTGGTGCCGGCGGCCAATACGGACGGGACCAGGCCGGCGAACCTTGTTCGCGTCGACGTGTACGGCATTACGACGCCACCCGAGGTCTCCGACGCGGACATCCTCCGGCGCGGAACGCGAATCGGCAGCGTGGCCGTCAAGGCGCCGCGCGACCCCGAGGAGACCATCGATCCTGATGAGCCTGACGCCGACCTCGTCCCACCGGAGGGGCCGGGCTTCGATCAGGGTGCAATCGCCGCCCTCAGAGAGCAGCTCTCCCCAGGCGGGGATTCCGGCGGGGCGCGGGCGTACGTCGGCGTGGGCGTCGACAGGCGCGGGCGTCGGGGTCCTCCATCAAGGAGGGCCGCCGTCCCGCTCGCGGAGCCGCCCCCGGCGCCGTCGGCGCCGGAGGTGACGTACGACGAAAAGGGCTTCCTGATCTCCTGGCCGACCGACGCAGCCGCAGGCGAGGACGAGGGCCGAGCCCTCGTCCTGTACGACGCGACGAAGGGCGAGCGACGCCTGGGCGGGGGGCCAATCCAGGAGTCATCGTTTGTCGATACTCCAATCGAGTGGGACACCGAGCGGTGTTATGTTCTGCGTCGCGTCCAGGCGACTGACGGGCTGTCGATCGAGAGCGAGGCCTCGTCGCCGACCTGCGTCACTGCGCGGGACACGTTCCCGCCGTCCCCACCCGCCGGCCTTCAGAGCGTGGCCTCCGAGGGCGCGGTCAGTCTCATCTGGGACGCGAACTCGGAACCCGACCTTGCGGGCTATCTCGTCCTGCGTGCGGTTGCGCCGTCGGAGACCCCGACGCTCATCACGCCGACGCCCATCGAGCGGCCCAATTTCCGCGATACGCTCGAAACCGGCGCCCGGGCCAGCTACGTCGTGCAGGCCGTGGACAAGGCCGGCAACATCAGCCCGAGCTCCCAAGCGCGTGTCGAGACGGCACGCTGAGCTCATGCCGGGATGCCGACCGCGCGCAACCCGGCGCAGTTGACGTAAGATTTCAGCTCGCCGATGGATCGACTCTATCGCGTGGCTCGCGGCAGCGAGGTCTTTCATGCGGTCGAACAGGACGGCGACCTGCGCCTCGCCGTGCAGAGAGGGCCAGACATCTTCAGCGGCTACGATCGGGGTGCGTCGATTCCTGGCGGCTGGTCGTCGGTCAGGGTCCTCGCGCCGGTGCAGCCTTCCAAACTGGTGTGCGTCGGTCTGAACTACCGCGATCATGCGGCTGAGGTCGGCAAACCCCTGCCTCCCGAGCCGCTGCTGTTCTTCAAGCCGTCGACTGCGCTGCTCGACCCCGGTCGGCCGATCCGCCTGCCCCCGGGCGTCGGCCGGGTGGACCACGAGGCCGAGCTGGCCATCGTCATCGGCCGCCGCGCGCATCGGGTGCCGCGCGATCGGGCGTGGGAGTATGTCTTCGGGCTCACGTGCCTCAACGACGTCACGGCGCGAGACATGCAGAACCGGGAGACCCAGTACACGCGCTGCAAGAGCTTCGACACGTTTGCGCCGCTCGGACCGTGCATCGCGGTGGACGCCGACGCGGGTCCGCGCGGTGTCGAGTGCTGGGTCAACGCCGAGCGGCGGCAGGCGTCCTCCACGGGCCAGCTGATTTTCCCCGTCGAGGATCTGGTCGAGTACGTCACGTTTGTCATGACGCTCGAGCCCGGCGATGTCCTCTCGACCGGCACTCCCTCCGGGGTCGGGCCGCTCAAGGCGGGCGATGTGGTCACGGTGAAGGTCGAGGGCATTGGCGAGCTCGGTAATCCGGTTGAGGACGAGTGACGTGAGGAGAGGAGCAGGTCCATGAAGCTGTTCGTTGACACCGGCAATCTCAAGGACATCGAGACCCTCTGCTCGCTGGGCATCATCGATGGTGTCACGACCAATCCGACGCTTCTGGCGAAAGAACCGGGCGACTATCGGGACAACCTGCGGCGGATCTGCGACACCGTCAAGGGTCCTGTGAGCGGTGAGGTCGTGGCCACCGATGTCGACGGCATGGTTCGGGAGGGTCGTGACATCGCGGCGCTCCACGAGCACATGGTCGTCAAAGTGCCCCTGACGCGGGACGGGATCAGGGCCTGCAAGGCGTTGTCGGGCGAAGGGCTCTGCGTCAACGTCACGCTCGTGTTCTCTCCCGCACAGGCGCTGCTCGCCGCCAAGGCGGGCGCCAGCTTCGTCAGCCCCTTCGTCGGCCGGCTCGACGACGTGGCGACCAGCGGGATGGACCTCGTGCGGGAGATCGTGGACATCTTCGACAACTACGACTTCGCGACCGAGGTGCTGGTGGCCAGCTGCCGGCATCCCCTCCACGTCGTGGAGGCCGCACGCATGGGGGCGGACATCTGCACCTGCCCGCCCTCGGTCATTGACCAGCTCTTCAACCATCCGCTCACGGCGATCGGCCTCGAGCGGTTCCTGAAGGACTGGGAGAAGGCGCAGGCCGTCCGGGCATGACTGACGCCGTCATGCCTCACGACGCGATCCTCGCCGACCTCGAGCGCCGCGCCGAACTGGGCGGCGGAGAGGACCGCCTGCGGCGGCAGCATGCGGCAGGCAAGCTGACGGCCCGGGAGCGAATCGACCTGCTCTTCGACCCGGGCACCTTCGAGGAGCTCGACAAGCTCGTCACGCACCGCTGCCGGGATTTCGGGATCGACGAGCAGATCGTTCCCGGCGACGGCGTGGTGGCGGGACACGGCCTGGTCAACGGCCGTCAGGTGTTCGCCTTTGCGCAGGATTTCACCGTGTTCGGCGGATCGCTGTCGGAGACCAACGCCGCGAAGATCGTGAAGATCATGGATCTGGCGATGAAGCTGGGATCTCCCATCGTCGGACTCAACGACTCGGGCGGCGCGCGCATCCAGGAAGGCGTGCTGTCGCTCGGCGGATACGCGGACATCTTCCTCCGCAACACCTTGGCGTCGGGCGTGGTGCCGCAGATTTCCGCCATCATGGGTCCCTGCGCCGGCGGCGCCGTGTACTCACCGGCGATCACCGATTTCACCGTGATGGTCAAGCACACCAGCTACATGTTCGTCACCGGCCCCGACGTCATCCGCACCGTGACGCACGAAGAGGTCTCCAAGGAGGAGCTGGGCGGCGCCATGACGCACAACGCCACGAGCGGCGTGGCGCATTTCGCCGTCGAGGACGACCGGGAGTGCCTCGCGCTCATCCGCGATCTGTTGTCGTTCCTGCCGTCCAACAACATCGACGATCCGCCCCGCGCGCGGTCCGATGACCGGCCCGACCGCGAGATCGACGCGCTCGATCGTCTCGTGCCCTCCTCGCCGAACCAGCCCTACGACATGCTGGATCTCATTCACGCCGTCGCCGACGACGGTCTGTTTCTGGAGGTGCACCAGCACTACGCGCGGAACATCATCGTCGGGTTCGCCCGGCTCGATGGCCGGTCGGTCGGCGTGGTGGCCAATCAGCCGGCGGTCCTGGCCGGCACGTTGGATATCGACGCGTCGGTGAAGGGTGCGCGGTTCGTACGGTTCTGCGACGCGTTCAACATTCCGCTCGTGACCTTCGAGGACGTGCCGGGATTTCTCCCCGGGACCGTTCAGGAGTACGGAGGCATCATCCGGCACGGCGCGAAGCTGCTCTTCGCCTTCGCGGAGGCGACCGTGCCGAAAGTGACCGTCATCACGCG
>CAZCEL010000406.1:308-4823 GCA_964497175.1 uncultured Bifidobacteriaceae bacterium | reverse complement strand
GGCGGCGATGGCGTCGACCTGGGATGGGGACAGTGCGGAGGGCATGGCCAGATGCTAGCATTCTCCTGACGGCAGATGTCTTCGATCCGTCGACCAGCGGTTGCCGGGAGCTGGTACCCGAGGTCAGCCGCCGCGCTGGCGGCCGCCGTGGATCGCCATGTCGCCGCGGTTGAGGCGGGCGGGAGCACATTCGATCGGATCGTGGCGCTCGTCGCACCGCATGCCGGCTTGATCTATTCGGGCCCGGTTGCAGCGTACGCATATGCCCAGCTGACGCGCCGGCCCGTCGGTCTGGCGGTTCTGGTCGGGCCGTCACACTTCGAGAGCTTCGACGGCGTCGCCATCGTGGCGCGCGGCGGGTTCGAGACCCCGCTCGGCGTCGCGGAGATCGACCAGGCGTGTGCCGCCGATCTGATGCGCGCCGGCTCCTTCATCCGTGAGCATGCGCGGGCCCATCAACGCGAGCATTCTCTGGAGATGCAGCTCCCGTTTCTGCAGCGTTTGTCACCGGGTATCCGGATCGTTCCCCTCCTGATGGGCCGGCAGAACGCCGAAGCGGCGCAGGCCCTGGGCGCCGCGCTGGCCCTGGTGCTCGGCCGCCATCCGGCGCTGCTGGTGGCCAGCACGGACCTTTCACATTACGAGAACGCGGAGGTCGCGGCGGCTCTCGATGGCGTCGTGATCGACTGCGTCGGGTGCTTCGATCCCGATCGGCTGCAGCAGGCGCTCGACAGAAACCCCCGTCATGCCTGCGGCGGTGGTCCCCTCGTCGCGGTCATGCGGGCGGCACGTGCGCTCGGGGCCAGCGACGCCCTCGTGCTCAAGTACGCCGACTCGGGCGACGTGTCGGGGGACAAGTCGTCGGTCGTCGGGTACCTGGCCGCCGGGCTCGGCTGCAGACCGATCGACGCGCAGGGTGCGGAGCCGGTGCCGTGACGAGCGAGGGCGATCGCCAGGCGCTGCTGCGCATCGCGCGCGAGGCCGTCGTGGCGGCGGCGAACGGACGCGATGCTGCGGCGGTTCGGCCCAGCGGTGCGCTGGCGGATCCGGCCGCCGTGTTTGTCACCCTGTACGCCCGAGGCGAGCTGCGCGGGTGCATCGGCCGCCTGGAAGCCGACTGGGCGGTCGCCGCCGCGGTGGTCCACTGCGCCGTGTCGGCGGCCCGCGCCGATCCGCGGTTCCCGGCGGTCACTGCCGCGGAGCTTTCGCGCATTTCGATCGAGCTCTCGATTCTCGGTCCGCTTGAACAGCTGGCTTCCATCGACGAGATCGAGGTGGGCCGCCATGGTCTGCTCGTCGAGCACGGCCGCCGGCGCGGCCTGCTGCTGCCGCAGGTCGCCGTGGAGTGGCGCTGGGAGCGGGAGGCCTTCCTTGACCAGACCTGCGACAAGGCCGGGCTCCCGCGCGACGCGTGGCGGCACGGGGCCCGGATCTGGAGATTCGAGGCCGAGGTGTTCGGTGAGTGACTCAGGAGCCCAATCGCTCGTCGAGGATCCGTCCGCTTGCATCCACGCGCACGGTGATCGTGAAGAACAGATTGCGGCCCGATTGGTCGATGGAAGGCGGCGGGACGAATCGCAGGTCCGTCCACTGCACCGTCGTGATACCACGGTCGTCGACGCGCCAATGGGCTGCGGGGAACCGTGAGAAGCCGAGGAAGATCTGCGCCGAGGCCGAGCGTGCTGCGCCGGCCACGGCATCGGTCCAGCGATTCTCGTACGCAGCGGTTCGCCCCGATGCGGGGGCCGCAGGCTCGCGTGCCGCGCGCCGAGGTGCCAGCAGGTCGGTGTTGCCGAGTTTGTAACGGTCGGGCAGCTGCGCAATGAGACGCCACCGGAACGGCGAGAGAACGTCTGGAATGGCCGCCAGGTCCATCAGGCACCCGTCCGCCGGCTGGTGCGCGACATCGAGCACCGCAGCACGTGGCCATCGATCGAGCGCAATGGGCGGCGGGGCACATCGCTGGGGCAGGGGCGCCAGGACCGTTGGTGCCTCGGCCAGCGCCTGGCGGTGCGCGGCCGCCCGTCCCGCATAGAAGGCGGCCATCGCGCTCAGCGCAAGCGAGGCCGCACGCCTGCCAGTGTGCGACCGCGAACGCGGGCGCTGGAGCGACGTGCCGTGCCGGTCTCGGCGCCGGCCCCAGGCCAGGCCCGCCCCCAGAATCCCAAGCAGGTACACATCGATGATCGGCACCCAGTCAAGGGCGAACCAGTGCCAGTCGAACGGGCTCAGCAGCCGCGTCCCGTATGAAGTCGGCAGGTCCATGAGCACATGAAACAGCACGCCAAGGATCGAAACGGCCCAGAGCGCTCCGAACCCAGCCCGTCTGGAACCCTCGTCGCGTGTTCTCAGCCGTCCGACCGCCCACACCGTGACCGCCACGAGCAGGCCGAGGCCCACGACCCCGAGCGGTCCGTGCGTGGGACCGCGATGCCACTGCAGGTATGCCGCGGCGCCCCCGGCCGTCGTCACGATGTCGATGTCCGGTGCGTTGGACGCGAGGAGAAGTGCGGAGGTCGTTCCAGATCCGGCGCGGCCGAGCGATGTGCGCGCCAGTGTCAGCCCGAAGAGGCTGTGCGTCAGATTGTCCAACCAACTTAATATAGCAGTATGGGCGGACGAGCTCGGCTCGTGGCGGCATGCGTCGGGCTCATGCTGATCTGCCTGCCGCGGTCGGCGGCGGCGTGGGGATTCGCGGCGCACCGCCTCGTCATGCGACACGCGATCGCCCTGCTGCCCTCGGAGCTCCGGCCGTTCTTCACGCAGCACGGCGACGAGATTCTCCAGCGGGTTGTCGATCCAGACCTCTGGCGCACTGTCGGCTGGGACGAGGATCCGAACCACTTCCTCGACTTCGGCGTCGAGGAGTACGGACCGTATCCGTTCGCGGCCCTGCCCCGCGAGCACGGTGCGGCACTGGAAAAATTCGGCGCAGCGGTGCTCAGGCGGAACGGCACGCTGCCGTGGCGAGCCGCGGAAATGACCGGCAATCTGCGGCGCGAGTTCGACGCTCAGCGGCGCCAGGGTCCCTACACGGTCAGCAACACGATCCTGTTCGCAGCCGTCACATCCCATTACGTGCAGGACGCCTATCAGCCGCTTCACGCCACCGACGACTTCGACGGGCAGCGCACCGGCCAGCGAGGCGTGCACGCACGCTTCGAGCGGGACCTCATCGAACGATTCGAGTCGCGGCTGTCGCTGATGCCCTCGGCACCGACGCCGATTGTCAACTCCCGCGACGCGGTCTTCGATGCGCTGCTGGCCGGCCACCGGCTCGTCGCCGACATCCTGCGTGCGGACAAGGACGCCCTGGCGGGCAGGGATACCTACGACACCACGTATTTCGAGGCTTTCTTCCAGAAGGTCAAGCCGCTGCTCGAGCGTCGCCTGGCCGAGGCCGCCACGGCCACCTCTGGCGTGATCCTCGGCGCGTGGCACCAGGCGGGCAGGCCACCACTTCGAACCCGCGACGTTCGCCCCGTGGAGCGGTCGAGGCCGCGGTAACACGCCATGATTGCCGTGTTTCTCGTTCCGGTGGGTCGCGGCCGCTACGAGCTGTACTCGGAGACACCCGAGGAACCTGATGCTGTCCCGCGCCCCAGCGACGGGCGGTTGAGGCGCTGGGCCCACGCGGCACGTCTCCGGTGGCACGAACTGGTCGACAACGCACGCCGCGGGTCGGGCGCGGGCCGGCTCGCTCGGTGGCGGGACGCCCTCGTCAGCCGCCTGGCCGAGTCGATTGCGGAGCAGCGCACGCTGTGGTCCCTGCGGGACAAGACCTCGGCGCGGCTCTACATTCCCTCCACGCTGGATGTCTCCCGCGCCCGCGAGCTGCTGGACGGCTCACTGGCGGGAGCGCGGCGGCACCACGGCCGCTGGCTGATCGTGGACCTGGTGCTGTTTGCGGGGTCGGCCGTCTTTGCGCTGGTGCCCGGCCCGAATCTGATTGCTTACTACCTGGCCTTCCGGCTGGTCGGTCATCTGCAGTCCTGGCGCGGCGCGGGCCGAGCGCTCAACCAGGTCGCGTGGCAGTTTGAACCCGACGCGAGCCTTGCCGAGCTGATCAGCCTCAGCGAGGTGCCGCGCGAAGCACGTGCAACCCGCCTGGAGGCGATTGCCGCCCGGCTGAATCTGCGGCGGCTCTCCGCGTTCTTCGATCGCGTGGCGATCGGGTCGCTCGCATCGACCACACGCACGCGCGAAACGCGTTAGAATCGTCGGCTTGGGCGACTCTGTTGCCAGCCACACGTCGAGGCCCCGCGAGCGAACGGCAGTCAGATGAAGCTCCGTGAGGTGGCCGAGCGCCTTGGCTGCGCTCTCGAGGGCGACGGCGAGGTCGACGTGCTCCGCGTCGCGGGCATCGAGCACGCCGAGCCGGGCGACCTGACGTTCATTGCCGCGCCCAAGTACCGCTCGTTTCTCGCCGCGACCCGCGCGTCGGCCGTGATCGTGTCTCCCGGGCATCCTTCGGGCGGCGCTGGCGTCGCCCTCCTACGGGCCGAGCATCCGCAG
>CAZCEL010000406.1:0-298 GCA_964497175.1 uncultured Bifidobacteriaceae bacterium | reverse complement strand
TCGAGGCTCCCCGGCCCCCGCCAGGCATCGATCGTACGAGCGCTGTCGCGCCCGACGCGGCGCTGGGCGAAGGCGTGTCGATTGGCGCGCTGGTCACCGTGGGCGAGGGCGCCGCCATCGGCGCGCGCACGATCATCTATCCAAACGTCGTGATCGGCCCCGGTGCGGCGCTGGGCGACGACTGCGTCGTCCACTCGCACGTGTCGGTGCGCGAGGGCGTCAGGATCGGGCATCGCGTCGTGCTCCAGGACGGGGCCGTCGTCGGCGGCGACGGGTTCGGGTTCGTGAAACGGCCCGA
>CAZCEL010000405.1:0-4840 GCA_964497175.1 uncultured Bifidobacteriaceae bacterium | reverse complement strand
ATTCCAGGGGCGCGAGTGCTCGAAAGGTGCTCATCGAGGCCTGCGGAGTCACGAGTCTTGCTCTCTGGTCTCTGGTACTCCTCGATTTTCGGCGGTGTTCGGGCGCTCGTGGACTGAAGTTGGACTGACGCCTTACAATTGAAGCTGATGAGCAAGCCTGCGATTCACGTGTCTGAGGCCGAGGCAGCCAACGACTTTCCTTCGCTCCTGGCGCGCGTGCGCGCCGGCGCCGAAGTTGTGATCGAGCGAGATGCCGAAGCCGTGGCGGTGCTTCGCCCGGCCGCGCCGAATGTCAGGCTACTCTCGGAGTCGCTTCGCCTGGCAATGGCGCGCGGCTCGCACACCACGCTCGACGGCGAGTTCGGGCGCGACCTTGAAGCGGTGATCACCAGTCACCGCGAACCGCTCACCCCGCCCGAGTGGGACTGATCCTGGACTCGAGTGTCGCGATTGCGGCCGAGCGCCGAGGCGACACCGTTCAAGTCTTCCTCCACCGTGTGATCGAGAAGGCCAGCGACCAGGAGGCAGCCTTATCGGCCGTTGGTGTTGTCGAACTCATTCACGGTATCCACCGTGCTGATACGGCTGAACGGCGGGCGCGGCGCGAGGCCTTCGTCGATGAGCTCCTTGCGGCGGTGGCCATTTATCCGTTGACGACAGACATCGCAAAGCTTGCGGGCAAGCTGGACGCCGAGCAACAGAAGCGCGGCGCGGTAATTCCCTTCGCGGATCTCCTGATCGGTGCCACGGCGCTCTCGCTCGGGTACTCTGTGCTAACCGTCAATCCGCGCCATTTCGAGCGCGTGCCCGGTCTGTCCGTTATTCAGCTCTGAGATACTGAATCGTCACTCGCCGCGTAACGTGCGGGCGGGCTCGAGGCGAGAGGCCCACCGAGCGGGCACATAGAGGGCGCCGAACGCCGCAATCACCAGAATCACGCACACGACTGCGAGCATCGGCGGATCAACGGGCCCGATCCCGAACAGGAATCTCCGGGCCATCTGCGCCGACGCGACCGCGCCGGCACCGCCGACAGCCAAGCCGATCGCTACGATGGAGAAGCCCTGGCGGAGCACCAGTCGGCGGACGTCTGCCGGACGTGCACCCAGCGCAAGCCTGATCCCGATCTCGCGGGCGCGCTCGCGCACACCATACGCCACGACGCCATAGAGCCCGACAGTGCTCAGCAGGAGGCCGAGCAATCCCACGACGGAGAGGACTGTCGCCGGAATACGGCGTTGCGCGGCAGTGGCGTCGAGCGACTGATCGAGAGTGCGAAGGTCCACGATCGACAGATCGCGGTTGATCTCGCGAATCGTTCGCCTGATCTCCCCGAAGAACAGTCCGGGACCGCCGTGCACCCGCAGGAGGACGGTCATGCGGGCGCCGTACTCGTGCGGGAATGCCTGATAGAACGTCGTTGCGGACGCTGCTCGAGCGATCCCTCCTCCACGTCCGGCACAACGCCGATCACCTCGATCGGTTCGCCGTCCTGTGCCCCGAACAATCGCCCCAGAGGCGATCCACCCGGCCACAGGCGACCGGCCATCGACTCGTTGACGACGGCCACGCGTGGACGCGCGGGGTCGGCGCTACTGAACGAGCGCCCCTGACGGATCGACACGCCCACCGTCTGGAAATAGTCCGGCGACACCACCATCGCGGCCGCGACGACAGGCTCGCCTGGCGTAGCGGTGTCGTTGGAGGCCACACGCACCGTTCGGCCCGACCCGAGCGGAAGATCCCGCGTCAGGGCGACAGAGGCGACGCCCGGCAACACCGACAATCGTTCAACCACCTGCTGATAAAGGCTGATGCCTGGCGCCCGGGCGAGGCCAAGCTGGTTGACGTCGAGAGTCGTGGCGACGACGCCGGTGGTGTCATACCGAGGCTGCGTCGATTGCATGGGTCGGCCGTTCACACGCATGGACCGGCCGACAACGGCGAGGTCCGCGCCGAAGCGGCGCCGCCAGAGTGCATGGCTCAAGACCGCCTGCAGCTCCCCGCCGGCGCGATCGGCGGTCGAGTCGAAGAACCGGCCGGCGAATGGCTTCACTCGCAATGTCTCGAAATAGTTGCCGCTGACCATCTCCGCCTGCGCCATCTGCGCGCCATCGTCCGCCGACAGGCTCAGCGGAAAGAACGTCCGCGCCAGCAGCATCCCGACGTCTGCAGACTCGTTCGATAAAGCCCTATACTCCTGCAGCGCAAACGGGCGAGGGCCGGCGTCTGACCGCTCCCGGAGCGCAACCATCACGAGCTGCTCTGGCTGTTCGAACGGGAGCGGCCGCAGCAGGAGCCCGTTGACGAAGGTGAACGCGGCGGTGTTCGCGCCAGTTGCGATTGCCAAGCACAGGATGGCGGCGGCCGTCCAGCCGGGTCGGGCTGCGAGCAGCCGGGCAGTGAACCGCACATCGCCGAGCATGGAGTCAAACATGGTCATGAGCCTTTACTTACGAGAATCCTTCTAATGAATCATGCGCTAGTGCAAGTGAAAACCGCCGTTCCAACTTCGCAGGTCAGGTCACGGAGGCGGCAGCGTGCGAGTCCGGTGGATGATCTGAGTGGCCGCGACGAATACATATACGTAGACGCGGCTCGCCCCGATCCATTACTACCGACAGATGATGACCCTAACGTTCACCAGTTGGAACCAGATCGCCGTCTGGCTGCGTAGGCTCGAGGCGCTCCGATAGGAGTTGAGCGCAGATGCCAACCTGTCTCGGTCCACGCAATCCTAAGCACATCGGCGTTACTCAGGACCACCTGGGGTCGATTGCTTCAGACGGGTGACTTTGGGGGTCGGGCTAGTCACGTGAGCTCCGCGCCGGCGTACATCTGCAACGTTTCCTCCTCCGCAGGAGGGCTCAGCACATATCGAACGGCCAGCGCTTCCAGCTGTGGATAGGCGGTTGCCCGGATGGCCTCGGCAGCCGTGGCGAAATCGTAGTCTGTCCGTCGTAGTTGCACGTTCGGGCCGAGTAGCAGCCAATAGGCGCCGGAAGGCGACTGAAATGGCATTCCCACGCTCCCGGCATTGATGATGCGGCGCTTCCCCACCATTCGGTCGAACTGCATGTGGGTGTGGCCGCAGACGACCACCGACGCGTTAACGTCGCTAAAGACCACGGCGAGCCGCTCTTCGGGCGTTACTCGCGTAAAGATCTCGCTGTCGTTGCGTGGCGTCGCATGGCAGAAGAGTGTGTGCCCAAGTTCCGGTATATCGAGGTCGCAGGTGGACGGCCATTGCGCGATGGCTTGCCGCTGATCGGAAGCCAATTGCCGAGCAGTCCACTCGATCACCTCGTGGTGCGCCTGTGGCACCTCGCTGATGTCACCGCCAGCAAGGTGCGTGGCCACGATGCGCTCCCCATTGCCGTGGATAAACCGGACTGGAATCTCAAGCGCCAACAGGCGCGCCAATGTCTCGCAAGGCATGGGCCCAGGGAGGACGTCGCCACCAACGACGACCAAGTCGACGCGCGCATCGCGTACCTCCCGAAGTGTGGCTTCGAGCGCGAGCATGTTTCCGTGAATGTCGTAGAGTGCGGCGACCCTCATGTCGTGCCCATAATCGGTGATGTCCGTCGCATGACGCCAGGATCCGCTCACCGACGTCCTGATCGGAGAGATTACGCCCGGCTAGTCGCCTTGTGGCGAGTCATGCGGCCCAGCATCGGCGAGCCTGACAGAAATCGATCAGGGAAGTCGCTCTGATGGCCTCTTTTTGAGAGCCGTCGGTAAAAGCCAATCCGGCGCGGCGCGGAGGCGGCGTCCAGGGCGGCGTAAGCCGCCGAAGGGCTACCCTGGACGTCGCCGAGCACCGCGTCATCATGAACGACCGACGGCCATCGCCTAGGCTCATTGTGTGCCCGAAGGCAGGGTCGAATGGAACCGGTGTGATAAGACAAGGAGAGCGGATCCCCGGGCACAGATACGTATCGGGAAGGGAATGGTACGCTCCGTCTTCTGAATGAAACATCTGAACGCCGACCTCCGTCCAACCGCCCGGGAGGGCGCCAATGGACAGCTTCTGGCAGGACACGCGTTACGCGGCCCGCTCGCTTCGCCGAGCACTACCGTTCACGCTCGCGGCGCTCGCAACCCTTGCCCTGGGGATTGGGACCACAACTGCGATTTTCAGCGTGGTGAATTCGGCGCTACTCAAGCCGCCACCGTACCCAGAACCGGATCGTATTCTCGTGCTGGGTTATCCGAACGGTGGGAGCCAGGACGGGCAGATTTTTCATCACGTCCGCGACCGTGCGCAAAGCTTCCAGCCTCTGGCCGCCCACAGCGTCAGCAGCGGCTGGAATCTGGTCATCGGCGATCACGCCGAATACGCAATCGGAGTACCTGTCTCCGAAGGTTTTTTCGAGGTACTCGGCGTAGCCCCATTGCTTGGCAGAGGCTTCTCGCGCGTCGAAGATCAGGCGAACGGGCCACTGACCGTCGTGTTGAGTGAGCCGCTTTGGCGGCGAGTGTTGGGCGCTCGGCTGGAAGCGATCGGCGAGGTCGTTCTTCTCGGCGGTGTGCCGCACACAATCATCGGAGTTATGCCGGCGGGGTTTCGGAGTGTACCGGTAGCAGACCTCTGGACACCGCTGCGCCTGTCCCCCACGGACAACTCGAGGAACTACACAGTTCTGGGCCGGCTGCGTGGTGGAGTCTCACCGGCACAGGCGGCAAGCGAACTTGCGTCGCTCAAGAGCGAACTCCACCGCGACGTTCAAGGTCTATCCGAGGCGCGGAGCCAAGTGCTACAGTGGATCGCCTATCAGCGCTGGTTGGACTAAATCCGCCTGCGGCGGATAGATAAAGAGCGTCCCTTCCTTCGTCC
>CAZCEL010000404.1:0-4898 GCA_964497175.1 uncultured Bifidobacteriaceae bacterium | reverse complement strand
CCGAGGCGGAACCCGCTGACGGGCTGCCCGAGCGCCGCCGTGTAGTCGTCCTTCGGGTGGTCGACGCTCGTAATGTCCAGCTTGTCGTACCCGGCAATCGCCGTGAGCAGGATGGCCGCATCGTCCACGGTACGCGTCATCGGACCGCAGTGGTCGAGCGACAGGGTCAGCGGCACGATGCCGCGGATCGGCACGAGGCCGTAGGTCGGTTTGAGCCCGACGATCCCGCAGCACGACGCCGGAATCCGGATGGAGCCGCCGGTGTCCGTGCCGAGCGCACCGTAGCACAGCTCGGCAGCGACGGCGGCGCCTGAACCGGACGAGGACCCGCCAGTCGTGTGCGCGAGGGACCAGGGGTTGCGCGCGGGGCCAAAGTACGACGTCTCACCGACGCCCGCCGCGAACTCGTGCAGATTGAGCTTGCCGATGATGACCGCCCCCGCGGCTTTGAGTCTCGACACGACCGGCGCGTCCTCGCCTGGAATCCGATCTTCGAAGACCGCACTGGCGGCGGTCGTGCGGATGCCGACGGTGTCGATGTTGTCCTTGAGGGCAATCGGCACGCCGTGGAGCGGTCCGCGGCGCCTGCCGGCCTTGATCTCGGCGTCGAGCGCCCGGGCTTGCTCGAGCGCCTGCTCTCTCATCACCGTGATGAAGGCGACCAGCTTCGGATCGTACGTTTCGATGCGGGCGAGGCAGGCTTCCGTCAACTGCACCGATGTGACAGTGCCGGCGCGCAATCGCTGCGAGGCCTCGGTGAGCGTCAATCTCGTCAGGTCCGTGCCGGCGGCGGCGGGAGTCTGGAGCGCAGCAGCAGAAGAAACACGCCCGGGCAGCGCGCACGTGGCCAGAGCGCCCGGGATGAGGGTGGCAAACTCGCGGCGCGTCAGCGTCATGGCAGACTCCTTTACGGCTTGGGCTTCGGAAGCCAACCTAATCCATCAGTCTTTTCGCCCGATGCGTTTCGGTCCGCTGGGATGAGTGCGCCGCGCAAGCGCGGCTTGCTTCAACAACTCGATGGTGGTCTCGAGTCGAATGGTTCGTTCGGTCAACTCTTCAAGTTTGACCTGTTGTGTCTTGACCGCCTCGGTCAACGACGCAATCTTGTCGCGCATTTGGATGACGGTCGTGAACGCATCCCATACCCGATCGCCCATGCCCATTAGCGGGCTCTGCGGGATTCCAACTTCGCGATCCGTTTGTTGGATGCCGCCACGAAGGCGAGCGTCTCGTCGATCAGAGCCATGGATTCTCTTGCCGCCTTCTCCGCGCGACCCAGCAACGCCAGGAGTTGCTCATCCTCGGGGGCGTTGCGAACGCTCTTCGCCGCCCGGCGCATGAACTCGCTGACGTTGAGACGTGCTTTGCCAGCTCTCCTCACGATCGATTCCTTTTCGGCGGGGGTCACTTGGATCACGATGCGTTCACTGGCGCCTGGCATCGCATGAGCCTCCAGATATGTACATGGCATGTACATGCTACCACGAGGCTGACAGGTAATGCAGGCACTTCAATGGCGCCCAAATGGTGCACGTGACACGCAGGACGGCGGGGCGACGCCTACATTCCGAGCGTCTCGCCGAAGTACCGAACACCAACCAGGGCGGCTAACGTCGCGGGCCGTGCAAGAACGGCCGACCCTTTGTCGCCAGCCGCGCTTCGAGCCTCTGCGAGCAGTCGCAGTCGCAGCACGCCCACGGCTCGGTGCCGTTCACATCGCGGCATCGGCTGCGGGCGTGCGCATCCTGCACCCGATGGAGCGTGAAGTATTCTTCCCAGTACTCGCGCTCCTCGGCGAGCGGCGTCGGACAGAAGCAGACCTCGACCCATTGCACGCGTCCATCCTCGAGCTCGCGCGCGGCGCCCATGTTGCGCAGATACTCGTCACCCGCCACCGAGCCGCGCCCGAGAGTGCCCTCGTCGATGGCGCGCGAAAGCGCGCGCCTCTGGCCGGGCTTTACCGAGGCCGTAACGAGATATCGCACGAGGTCAATTGTACGCGGCCCCGGACCGTGCCGTTCGGTCTTCGTCTTGCCCACGTCTGCCGCTCCCGAGCGCTTCGCCTTGACGGCACAGCGAGGATCGTCCTACACTCATGTAGGACGCCAGGGTATGCCGTTCAGTTTTCGTCCCGACGCCCGGACCGCCGCCAAGATTCGGCGGCTCGCCGCGGCCACAAGCCGATCGCGATCGGACATCGTGCGCGAAGCTGTTGAGGCGTACGCGCCGGACAAGGACGTGCCGGCCACAGGCGCATCTGCATACGACCGGCTCAAGCCGTTCATTGGCGTCATCAGCACCGGCGGCGCCAACCTTTCCAGAGATACACACCGGAAGTATCACGCCCTGCTCCAGCAAAGGCACCGTGCGAGACGTGCTCGTTGACGCGAGCGCCCTCATCGCGCTGCTCGACAGGAGCGACGAGGAGCACGACCGGTGCGTCGAGGCACTCAAAGGCATTCGCGATCCCCTGGCGACCGTCTGGCCGGCACTGACCGAGGCCATGCATCTGCTCGCCGATGTTCCGCGCGCGACGGAAGCCCTGTGCGACATGGCCATCGACGGCGCCCTGACGCTGCTCGACGTGGGGGCACCGAACCTCTGGCGCGTCAAGGAGCTGATGCTGAAGTATCGGGATCTGCCGATGGACTTCGCCGATGCCTGCCTTGTCGCCATGGCGGAACGTTACGAGCTCACGCGTATCGTGTCGCTCGACCGGCACTTCGAGATCTACAGGTTGCCGCGCCGGACACGATTCAAGGTTCTGCCGGGTCGATCGCGCTGAAGGCGCGCTCAGCTTCGTCGCCGTCGCGCTGCCGGATTTCGTGAGCGGCCATCCTCGCTCTGGTTGAGCACCGAGCGGCAGTACGGAGGCTGCGCCCTCTCACTACCACCGCCGGCCAGTAGCCACTTCAGGCGCGCGGTGCTGGCGTCAGCGTCGCCACGAGGAGCCTCACCTCGATTGCGAAGTCGGCGCACCGGCGGCTCCCGGCGGGACGCGGCCTGCTCGAGGGGCAGCCCCCTCATTTCGGCGGCAGGATCAGCGGGATGACTCGTCGACCGTGCTTACGATAGATCCTGAAGTCCTCATCGAGCGTGAGCACGGCGCTGCGACTGAGTTGCTCCGCCATACGCACGAGCGAGGCATCCGCGACGGACATCGGCACGTCGGCGTACTTCGCTCGCAACTGATGCACTTCCTTCAAATGCTCGTCGAGTCGGAAGCTGAGCGCGACGGCTCTTCGGAGCAGCATCTCGAAGATTCCCGCAGAACCTGCGCTGGTCTGGTCGAGCGTGTCGCCGGCCTCCAAGTGAGGTGTCTGAGGGGCTTCCCGTCGCCCGCCTTCTGCCGGTTGAACCGACCTCTCTGATAGGATGACGAAGTCATGGGGTTGACGCACGTCACGGTACGCATGCGGAGCCTGACCGGTCGCGGAAAAGCCTACGAGGCCGAATGCCTCGTGGACACCGGTGCGGTCGATTGTATGGCGCCGGGACATCGACTGAAAGCGGCCGGAATCAAGCCCGAGGGAAGAGCCGTTTACGAGCTGGCCAACGGCGAGCCCGTGGAGTACGAGTACGGATTCGCACGAGTCCAGTTCGTCGGATCGGAAACCGTCACCCAGGTGATCTTCGGTCCTGCTGGAGTTGAGCCCATTCTCGGCGTCGCGGCGCTCGAGAACGCGGGAATCACCGTCGACCCTGTGACGAAGACCCTCAAGCGGCTCCCCGCGAAGCCGCTGAAGTTGACCAAAGCTAGGGCACGCGCGCCTTCAGCTCTTCACTCCAGTTGAGGACCACCTGGATCGTCGGCGCGAGTGCCTCCTGTGTCGTCTGCCCCGCGATGATGCCGAGAATCCGCCTGCCGTCGGGCGACAGGTCGTACATTCTTCGGAAGCTCTGGGCCTGGAGGACTCCGCCTGGCGGCACCGGCACCGCATTGCCGAACGTCACAGTCGGCTGTGTCGAGAAGGTGACCACTTGGAACCGATCCAGTCCCGAGGCGTAGAACAGCTCCTGGCCGTCCGGCGACCAGAAGGGATCCCGGGCCGGTTCATTCGCCACGACATACCGGGCGCCCGTGAATGGAAAGGGCTCGACATAGACCCGCGATGCAGACCCGGCACCAGCAGCGTAGGCTACCCAGCGCCCATTCGGGGCGAAGGTCGCGTTGATATACCACGGTGACTCTACCGTGCCGAAACGTTCGATCGTTCGATCGCGGAAGGACAAGGTCCACAACGAGTAGCGGCGGGTGTCGTCGTTGACGGGAATCAAGCCGTATCGCTCGGTCGGGACCACCTCGAACAACAACGTCTGGCCGTCGGGAGACCACGCGTCGGGCTCATGGGCGGTGCTTGGTTCCGGTTTCGTGAGCCGCTCAGGGAAAGCCGTCCCATCCGCGCGCTGCCAGAACAGCCCCCGGTCGCCCTCGCGATCCGACTGAAAGGTTATCCGCCGGCCGTCCGGCGACCAGATCGGGGACCTGTTCGAGCCGCTGAGCGTCAACCGTCGAATGGCCTTCGTTCCAGACAGGTCGTAAATTCCGATGTGGCGCGGCTGCGGATCTCTGACGGGGGGCAGCTCGAACACCACTTGACGACCGTCTGGCGAGTAACGCGGACTGTTATACACTCCCGGGGGCAACTTCACCGGATTGCGCTGACCGCTTCGGTCGACCTCGATCAAGACGAACTGTTGCTTGGAGACCTGATCGAAGGAACCCAGCGGACCGGGCAGGTAGATCAGCGAGCCGCTGTCGGACACGCTGTACTGCGCTGCAGGGTAAAACCCTCGCCGCACACCTTCGACCACTAGCGTCGGGTCCCCTACCACGGTCAACCGCGCCAGGTCGAGACGGACGGCGTAGAGCGCGCCCCCCACGGCATACACCAGAT
>CAZCEL010000403.1:0-4904 GCA_964497175.1 uncultured Bifidobacteriaceae bacterium | reverse complement strand
CCATCACGGCGCGGCCGATCAGCGTGGCGGCGGACCACCAGACCAAGGTCTACGGCGAGAGCGACCCGCCGCTGACCTATTCGGTGACCAGCGGCAGCCTGGCCAGTGGCGACACCTTCACGGGCAGCCTCACGCGCGCCGGCGGCACCAACGTCGGCAGTTACGCCATCACCCAGGGGTCGCTCGCCATCAGTGATGGCAACGGCGGCAACAACTACGCGCTCAGCTTCGCCCCGCACGACCTGACCATCACGGCGCGGCCGATCAGCGTGGCGGCGGACCACCAGACCAAGGTCTACGGGGAGAGCGACCCACCGCTAACGTTTGCGGCGTCGGGGTTCCAGTTCAGCGACACGGCCGCCACGGTGCTCACGGGAGCCCTGGCGCGCGCCATGGGAGACAGCGTCGGCAGGTACCCAATCTGGCAAGGGACGCTGGCGGCCAACGCCAACTACACGATCGGCTTCACCGGCCACGACCTGACCATCACACCGGCGACGTTGACCGTGACAGCGGATCACAAGACGAAGGTCTACGGCGCGAGCGACCCACCGCTAACGTTTGCGGCGTCGGGGTTCCAGTTCAGCGACACGGCCGCCACGGTGCTCACGGGAGCCCTGGCGCGCGCCATGGGAGACAGCGTCGGCAGGTACCCAATCTGGCAAGGGACGCTGGCGGCCAACGCCAACTACACGATCGGCTTCACCGGCCACGACCTGACCATCACGCCGGCCCCCCTGACGGTCACCGCGAACGACCAGTCGCGGATGTACGGGGCGCCGAACCCGGCGTTCACGGTTGCCTATAACGGGTTCGTCAACGGCGAAGGCGTCGGCGTTCTGATCGGCGGCCTGACGTGCAGCACGACCGCCATCGCCACGAGCCTGCCGAGCCCACCCACGTACCCGATCACGTGTTGGGGCCAGAGCGCGGTGAATTACAACGTCATCAACGTCCCCGGCGCCCTGACCGTGCTCACGCCCGGGGCCATCGTCCCCGTGCACGGCCGGATCCACGTGGTCGATCCAGGGAAGTCGGGCATCTGCGGCATCAACCCGTCCAACGGCAAGGCTCACGCCGAGTGCAAGCTGTGGCCCGATCCCAGCATGTCTGAGCCCTTCCCCGAGGCGGGCGAGGTCGTGGTCCGGCTCTACGACATGAAGAACGCCGCGTTCAAGACGGAACATGGCAGCGACCCCGGACCGGACAAGTACAAGAAAATCTTCGGGACCATCTACGGCACCAACGACCCGACCGCTCCGAACGGCGGGGCCAACCCCGTCGGGCTCGTCGGGACGTGCGTCGTCCCGAAGGAAACCCCCACGCCGAAGCCGAACGGCAAGCTGGCCGGCTTCGGCGAAGCCCTCTGCGGCGTTCCCGCCCCGACGGACCTCCTCGTGCTCGGCGGCTATAAGGACTACGCAGATCTGAAGGGGAAACCACGGGAGAACCTGGACGTGAACGTCGTGTTCGGCAAACGTGTGGACGCCTCGAGCTTCAAGTCCACGCCGACCAACAACAAGCTCGACGGCAGCCTCAAGACGGCCGTCGTGCCGAGCGGCCCGGGAATCCTCTGGAGCCAGCCGAGAGACATACACGCCCAGAAGATGTACCGCAAGGACGGGATCATCCAGTACGCGGACGCCGGCAAGACGGTCTACCTGGGGAGCTACCTGGAGGTGGTCTACCCGACCTACACTGTCTGGGACGAGGGCCTGACCAGGTATCTCTATCCGTTCATCATGACCTCCGACTCCGACTGGGACCTCGACGTGTGCGCCAGCGTGCCCGAGGGCTACAACATCGTGGGCGTCTATGACGCCGACGGCAACGTCATGGTGACGAGCAACTGCGTCCAGGCCCTCGTGGCGGGCGAAACCAAGGTGATCGCTTTCGATGTCGTGGACCTGCAGTCGCCACCGCCGCACCTGAAGACGAAGCTGAAGATCAGGCACAAGGGCAAGGTCACCAACACCCAGATCGACATCCCCGGCCACCGGAAGGGGAAGGACAAGATGCCCAAATAACCGCCGGCGCCGGGCGATTCCTTTCCTCCGGCGCTGATTCAGCGAGGTGGAAGCGGCGGCCGACCTGAGGGCTGTGTGCCTGCGGGGGGGCGATTCCCGCAGGCGCCTCGACCGCGCTACGATGGGCGCACATGGCCTTGCGCCCACAGACCCGCTCCTCAGCCGGCGTCAGTCGCACCAGGGGCGCCTCGACCGCGCTCGCCGTCGCCGCCATCATTGCCGCGTGCGCGGCGGCGGCACCAGTCCTTCCCGCTCAATCTTCAGACACCATCGGTTTTCCCCCGCCGCTGGAGCGCCACCTCAACGCCTCGGTCAGGCTGACGCCCGCCGAGCGCCGTGCGCTGCTGTCGGGCGTGGCGGTGTCGAAGCTCCTCGAGGCCGATGCCGGCAAGGAAGTGGCCGTCTTCGGCGCCGTCTGGATCGACGCGCCGATGGGCGCCTATGTCGACCTCGTCGAGGACATCGAGAGCTTCGAGCGGGGGGGCGGCTTCCATGTCACCAAGCGAATCAGCAACCCGCCCAGGCTGGCGGACTTCGATCGCCTGACGCTGTCGGACGAGGATGTGGCAGACCTCAGAACCTGTCGCGTCGGCGACTGCGAGTTCAAGCTGAGCGAGGATGCCCTCGACCGCATGCGCCGCACCATCGACTGGTCGAAGCCCACCGCGAAGCGGGACGTGGAAGTGCTGGCCCGGCAGATCGCGCTGGACTACGTCACGGGCTATCTCGAAGGTGGCAATGACCGGCTGGCGGTGTATCGTGACGCCGCGCGGCCCACGTTCGTGGCCGAAGAGTTCAGATCGATGGTCGACCGCATGCCGGCGCTGTTTGGGTTTCTCCCCGAACTCAGGGCGTATCTCCTCGGGTTTCCCACCTTCGAACTGCCCAACGCGAGGTCGTTTCTCTACTGGCAGGAGGCCCAGTTCGGCCTGAAACCAACGGTTCGCATCAACCACCTCGTGGTCGAGGAGCGGCCGGACGGCATTGCCGTGGCCAACAAACAGTTGTACGCCAGCCACTACTTCTGGACGGCGCTCGAGCTGCGCGTGCTCGTACCCGACCCGCGTCGGGGTCGAGGCTTCTGGTTCGTGAACATCAACCGCAGCCGGTCGGACGGGCTGAGCGGGTTCGTGGGACGCATGATCCGCGGTCGCGTCCAGAGCGAAGCCATGAAAGGACTCGGGAGCATCCTGGAAGCGACCAAAGCGACATTGGAGTGAACCTTGACCCAGCCACCCCGACTGCGATAGACAACACCTCGCGGGCCTTGTCCGAGCGTCGCGTCCACGCGCGCGGTTCGAGACCCCAGGAGGACAGACGATGGTTCGCAGGTTGGCTGTCTTCGGCGCCCTTGCCGGGCTGCTCTGGATCTCGACCGGGCTGTCGGGCCAGGATCGCTCCGCCGCGTCCCGCCAGCCGAGAACAGCGGCCGGCGACTGGCCCTATTACACCGCGGATGCCCGTGGCACCAGGTACTCGCCCCTCGATCAGATCAACACCACCAACTTCAGCACGCTCGAAGTCGCGTGGCGCTTCAAGACCGACAGCCTCGGGCCGCGTCCCGAATACAAGCTCGAGGGCACGCCTCTCGCGATTGGCGGCGTGCTCTACACGACGGGCGGAACACGCCGGTCCGTGGTGGCCCTCGACGGTAAGACCGGCGAGCTCATCTGGACGCACAGCCTGCGCGAGGGACGACGCGCCGGCATCTCTCCCCGCCAGCTCTCGGGTCGGGGCGTCTCCTACTGGACCGACGGCCGAGGCGACGAGCGCATTCTGTACATCACGACCGGATACCGCCTCGTGGCGTTGAACGCGAAGACCGGCATACCGATCGGCTCCTTCGGTACCAACGGCATCGTCGATCTGAAAGTTGGAGCCGTCTTCGGGAACCGCCAGCCGATCGATCTCGAGACCGGCGAGATCGGCCTGCACGCGACGCCGACCGTCGTCCGCGACGTCGCCATCATCGGATCGTCGTTCCGTGAGGGGGCCACCGTCGGCACGCACAACAACACGAAGGGCCTGGTGCGTGCATTCGACGTGCGCACGGGGAAGCTGCTCTGGACGTTCAACACGATTCCACGGCCGGGCGAGTTCGGCAGTGAAACGTGGGAGAACGATTCGTGGGCCGTCAACGGCAACGTCGGCGTCTGGACGCAGATCACCGTCGATGAAGAGCTCGGTCTGGTCTATCTGCCGGTCGAGACGCCCACCTCGGACTATTACGGCGGACACCGGCCCGGCAACAATCTGTTCGCCGAGAGCATCGTCTGTGTCGATCTGAAGACCGGGCAGCGGAAGTGGCATTTCCAGCTCGTTCACCACCCGCTCTGGAATTACGACATGTCGTCGGCGCCCATCCTGGCCGACATCAACGTGGGCGGACGATCGATCAAGGCCGTGGCTGTCGCCGGCAAACAGGCGTTTCTCTTCGTCTTCGATCGCGTGACCGGTCAGCCGGTCTGGCCGATCGAGGAGCGGGCGGTTCCACAGTCCGACGTGCCGGGCGAGAAGACGAGTCCGACGCAGCCGTTTCCGACCAGGCCGCCGCCGTACGCAAGGAACTACCTCAAGGTGCCGGACGATCTCATCGACTTCACGCCGGAGCTCCGCGCCCAGGCGCTCAAGAACCTCGAGCGGTACAAGGTGGCTCCGTGGATGTACAACCCGCCGGTGCTCGGCAACGTGAACGGCATTCTCGGCGCGATCAACATGGGGAACGCGGTGGGCGGCACCAACTGGCCGGGCATCGCCTACGACCCGGGGACGCACACCATCTTCGCGCAGGGCAACAACGTCGGCCTCACGTCGACGTCCATCGTCGAGCCGCCGAAGGGCTTCTCCGACATCCGCTACGTGTCAGGGGTTGCAGGA
>CAZCEL010000402.1:0-4914 GCA_964497175.1 uncultured Bifidobacteriaceae bacterium | reverse complement strand
CGAGGGGCGAGGGCAGGAAGTCGACCACCGCGTCGAGCAGCGGCTGAACGCCCTTGTTCTTGAACGCGGAACCGCACACGACCGGCACGAACGGCGGCTCGCCCTTGCTTCGCACCGAGCTGATCACGCGCTTGCGCAGCGCCGCCCTGATCTCGTCGCCAGTGATCGGCTCGCCGTGCAGGTACTTCTCGAGAATCTTGTCGTCCACCTCGCTCACCTTCTCGATGAGCTGCTCCCTGTAGCGCTGAGCCTCCTTGCGCATGTGGGCCGGGATGTCGCCGACGAGGTAGTCGGCCCCCAAGGTCTCGTCCTTGTAGGTGATGGACTTCATGTCGATGAGATCCACCACGCCGATGAACTTGTCCTCCGCCCCGATGGGGAGCTGAATCGCGACTGGATTGGCCTGGAGCTTGGAGATGATCTGATCGAAGGTGCGGGAAAAGTTGGCGCCGACGCGGTCCATCTTGTTGACGAAGCAGATGCGCGGCACGCGGTACTTGTCGGCCTGGCGCCAGACGGTTTCCGACTGCGGCTCGACACCGGCGACCGAATCGAACACGGCCACCGCTCCGTCGAGCACCCGCAGCGAGCGCTCGACCTCGGCCGTGAAGTCGACGTGTCCCGGCGTGTCGATGATGTTGACACGGTGGTCGCGCCAGAAGCAGGTCGTCGCCGCCGACGTGATCGTGATCCCGCGCTCCTGCTCCTGCTCCATCCAGTCCATCACCGCCGTGCCCTCGTGCACCTCGCCCAGCTTGTACGTAATCCCGGTGTAGAACAGGATCCGTTCCGTGGTCGTGGTCTTCCCGGCATCGATGTGGGCCATGATGCCGATGTTCCGGGTCCGAGCGAGTGGGGTCTGCCTGGGCATTGCCTGAATCGTGTCAGTCCTTGGTCCGTGGTCCTTCGTCCCTGGTCTGTCCGTGGTCCTTGGTCACCATCTGTAGTGCGCGAAGGCCTTATTGGCCTCCGCCATCCGGTGTGTATCCTCGCGTTTCTTCACCGCGCCGCCGCGCAGGTTCGACGCATCCAGCAGCTCGTTGGCCAACTTCTCCTGCATCGTCTTCCCGTCGCCGCGCGAGGTGGCGTAGCCGACCAGCCAGCGGATGCTGAGCGACAGGCGGCGGTTCGGGTTGACCTCGACCGGCACCTGATAGTTCGAGCCGCCAACGCGACGCGACTTGACCTCGAGGCTCGGCTTGACGTTCTCGATCGCCTTCTTGAAGACCTTCAACGGATCGTCGCCGGTCTTGTCCTTGATGATGTCGAAGCTCTTGTACAGAATGCGCTCCGCGGTGCTGCGCTTGCCGTCGGTCATCACACAGTTGATGAACTTGCTGACGAGCGGGCTCTCGTACAGCGGGTCGGCTGCGACATCGCGTTTGGGAATCTCTCGTCGTCTTGGCATCTGGTCTTCCTGACCGGCTAGGCTTTCTTCGGCCGCTTCGCACCGTACTTGGACCGCCCCTGCATCCGCCCCTGCACGCCGACCGCGTCGAGCGTGCCGCGCACGACGTGATACCGCACGCCAGGCAGGTCCTTGACCCGACCGCCGCGGATAAGCACCATCGAGTGCTCCTGCAGGTTGTGGCCGACGCCCGGAATGTAGGTCGTGACCTCGATATGGTTGGTCAGCCGGACTCGCGCCACCTTGCGTAGGGCCGAGTTCGGCTTCTTGGGCGTCTGCGTGAACACTCTGACGCACACCCCACGCTTCTGCGGACTGTTCTGCAAGGCCGGACTCTTGGTCTTGCTGACAATCTTCCTGCGACCCTCGCGCACGAGCTGACTGATGGTCGGCATATCCAACAAATCCTGTCACCACGCCCACAGGCGCTGAACGCCCCTGCGGCGCTCGGTGTTGCTTCAGGCCTAAAAGCCCCAAGGGGCTTGGCGCCTGAAAAGCCTGCTACCCTATGCTCTCGGTAAGTCGCGCGACGGATTGATCCTGCCGGCCCCTTCTTGGAGAGGCCGTCACGCAGACGGTTTCCTGCGAGTCTCGCCCTCCGACCGGACCGCGTGCGACCGTCGGAGACCGAAGCCGGGTTAGATAGGGTGTCCCAACCCGGCCAGAACCTGACGAATATAGCACGGGCACTCCTTCGGTCGCAACCGACCGGCGATGGGGCGGACGGGTCGATCGGCGCACGACGCAGGGACCCCGCCCAATCAGCGACGCGGTCCCTCTCTGCCCGACCAGAGTACGATCCCCGCCACCCATGCCGGCCGCCAAGCACATCCTGATCGTCGGAGGGACGGCCGAGAAGCGCCGCCAGGCGGTCGGCGGTTGGGAAGAGGCCGTCGGGTTTCGACCCGCGTCGCGGCTGTCGATCGACGCGCGTTCAGTGCCCTTCGTTCGGCCGGTCTCGACCCTTCTGCCGGCGGCACAGCCGCGGCTGTTGTGCTTCAACGACCTTCATCTGGCGTTCCCCAATCGCCAGGCCGCCGGGACCCGCCTCATCCTCACCCAATCCTCTTACACACTGCAGAAATGGGTCGACCTTGCGGGCCCCGACGACCGCGTCGTGGCCACGGCCGACCTGGCGGCCCTCGGACACAACGCCCCCGAGGCATTCAAGATGCGAGGGGCCTGGCGACACTTCTCCATTCAGGCACTGGAACCAGACGACGAAGGCGTCGTGTCCCTGGCCAGTGACTCCCGGCCAATGGCATCCTCGATCGACGGGCTCCTCGCAGAGGCGTACGCTGAGGCCGGGCCCGACCGCAGGCTGGCTCTGTGCCGCCGGGCGGCGGTCGCGTCCCCCGACTCGGCGGTGGCCGCCCTCGCTCTGGCCAGCGCCTGCTGTGAAGTGCAGGATCTGACTGCGGCGCGTGAGGCCCTCGACACGGCGAAAGCACTGGCGCCCGACTGGGAGGCCGTTCATTACGAGGACGGCAAGTTCTGGCTGAGCTGCGAGGACATCGCGCGCGCTCGGGACGCCTTTCAGGAGGCCTGCTCGGCCATGCCGACCTTCTCGGCGGCGTTCGGCAACCTTGGGGCGACGCTCGGCGAACTGGGCGAGAGAGAGGCCGCTGTCGCGGCATTTCAGCAGGCGCTCGAGCAGGACCCCGACAACGTCACGATCCTGAACAACATGGGTGTCGTCAACCGCGAGCTTGGACGCCTCGAGGAGTCCGAGCGGGCACTCTGCCAGGTCACCACGCTGGCGCCGGAGTTCATCTTCGGCCATTACAACCTCGGCCATACGCGGCTGCTTCGCAGCAACTTCGGGGGCGCCCTGGCCGCCTACGAGGAGGGGCAGCGTCGGGACCCCGAGAAGAACCGGCGACAGGGCTGCCGCCTGGCGCTGACTCGCTTCGCGACCGGGGACGTTACGGGCGCGAGTCGCGACTTATGGCGCTTTGCTGACCTAGCACCCCCCGACGAGCGTGAGGACCTCCTGCTCGAGGCGTACGAAACGGCAGCCGCCCTGATGAACACGCGCCCCGACCTGGCCGGTGGCCGGGCCTTTTTGGACCGTCTCGCGGCTGAGATCGTGAAACCGTCGCGCTGAGCGGGCGATCACCTATAATCGTGGGCGGCACCTCGTGCCTCACACGGAAGGGTCGGACATGAGCGACGAGATCATCCTGAAGAAACTGGAAGGCAGGCTGAACAGGCGGAGCTTCCTTCGAGGGTCGAGCCTGGCGGCTGCGGCGATCGCCGCGTTCGCGGTGTCTCCGCGCGGTGCGGCAGGCCAGGACCAGCCGCGCGATCAGGACAAGGACAAGAAGGAAGAGCCTGCGGGCGACAAGCCAGCCGACCGGCCGGCTGACAACAGGGACGCCGCCACGCCCGAGGAAGACGAATTCAAGATCACCCGCAAGGATGAACGAGGCCGCGAGTATCGCATCTGCCCGCAGTGCGGCTACAACATGTACCGCCAGGATCGCACCTGGACGTGCGAGAACTGCGGCTACAGCTATATCGACTAGACACGCGCGGTTGGACGGCCGGGCGCGTCACACACCAGGCCGCGGCGTGAGCGGTCGGCCGGCATGACCGCCGCGCCTCGAGTCGCTCCAGTTCGAACCCGATTCTGCTTCGCCTGACCGTGTCTCCCCTCCGACCCCCGGCGGCGGCGTGCCGTCTTATCTAGCCGAACCCTCACATGTCGCGCTTCCTCCGTTGCACGGCATTCTGCGTGATGGCGGCTCTCGCGGCCGCGCTCCCCGCACACGCCGACGACCCACCGCCCTGGAAACCACGGCCCGACGAGCCGGCCGCGGGCGTCAAGGAGGGCAAGGTGCTCGCGGCCTTCCGGCTCACCGGCGCCCCGCCGGTCATCGACGGACGGCTCGACGAGCAGGTGTGGGCGGTGGCCGAGCGCGCGACCGGCTTCGTGCAGTGGGATCCGGACAACATGGCGCTGATGACCGACCAGACCTTCATGCAGGTGGCCTACGATCGTGACTATTTGTACGCGGCCGTCCGCTGCAACGATCGGGTACCCTCCGACATCACGACCGCACTGGGTCGCCGCGACGAGTTCCTGCAGACCGACCTGGTCACCGTCGCGTTCGATCCGCTTCACGATCACCAGACCGGTTACTCGTTCATGGCGAACCCGTCGGGCGTCCAGATCGACGGGTACATGTACAACGACGAAGCGTTCGACCGCGACTTCGACGCGGTGTGGGAAGTGCGGACCTCGATCACAGAGGACGGGTGGGTCGCGGAGTACCGCATCCCGTTCTCGCAGATGCGCTTCACCGCGGTGCCGCAGCCAGGTCAGGTGTGGGGATTCAGCAGCCGCCGCACGATTCATCGACGAGGCGAGATGGGCGAGTGGACGGGGAAGCCGCGCGGCGAGGCGGGCAGCGTGTCCCGCTGGGGCCACCTGATATTCGACAGACCGCTCGATCCTCCCCGGCGCATCGAGCTGCAGCCGTACGCGCTTGCAGGCGCGTCCC
>CAZCEL010000401.1:0-4924 GCA_964497175.1 uncultured Bifidobacteriaceae bacterium | reverse complement strand
ATCAGCACCCGGCCGTTGGTCGGCGCCGCCATGGCCACCTGGTCGCGCAGGTGCCGCATCGGCGCGCTCTCGCCCACCATGGTCTGGGCGCGGTCGACCTGCGCACGCAGCGCCCGGTTCTCCGCCTCGAGGCGGCGCTGACGCAGGGCATTGCGCACGACCAGCACGGTCTTGTCGAGCGACAGCGGCTTTTCCACGAAGTCGAATGCGCCCAGCTTGATCGCACGAACCGCCGACTCGATGTTGCCGTGGCCGGAGATGAGCACGACCTGCACGTCGACCTGCCGCTCGCGCAGGCGCTCGAGCGTGGCCAGGCCGTCCATGCCGGGCAGCCAGACGTCGAGCACAATCAGGTCCAGCGGCCCGCGCAGGGCGCGGTCCAGGCACGCTTCGCCCGTCGACACGGCCTCGACCCGGTATCCTTCGTCGCGCAGCACGCCCCCGAGCGCCGTCCGCACGCCAGGCTCGTCGTCGACGATCAGGATCGTGGGTTTCATGGGCGGCGACCGCTCAGCACGGCAGCTCGATGGTGAACTGGCTGCCGCGCGGAGCGCGATCCGCGACGTCGATGTTACCCCCGTGCTCCGCAATGATGCGGCGGACGATCGCCAGGCCCAGGCCGCTGCCCCGGCCCTTGGTCGAGTAGTACGGCAGGAACAGCTTGTCGCGCTCCTCGGGAGGAATGCCGGGGCCGTCATCGGCAACGATAATGCGCGCCACATGGTTGGGCGCATCACACTGCGTCTCCACGATGATCTGGCCGCGGCCTTCCATCGCCTCCACCGCGTTGTCGACCAGGTTGATGATGACGCGCCGGATCTGTTCGGCATCCAGCCGCACCAGCGGCAGTTGGTCGGTGACGCGTTGCTCGATGTCCACGGTACTGAAGATGCCGTTGTAGAGGGCCAGCGTGTTGCGAATGAGCTGGGGCAGGTCGGTCGGCACCGTGCGGGGCGCAGGCATCCTGGCAAACTGGGAGAACTCGTCCACCAGTCCCTTCAGCGATTCCACTTCGCCCACGATGGTGCTCGTGCATTCGTCGACCAGCGCCCGGGCGCCCGGAGGGGCCCCGGAGAAGTGCCGGCGCAGCCGTTCGGCGCACAGCTGAATCGGCGTCAGCGGATTCTTGATCTCGTGCGCCAGGCGCCGGGCCACCTCCCGCCACGCCGCGACCTTCTGGGCCCTGATGAGAGGGGTCACGTCGTCAATCACGAGCACCTGGCCCTCGGGCACGCCGCCGGATCCGACAAGCATCGTCGCCACGGCCGCCAGGTGCAGTTCCTGTCCATCCCGTGGGAGGGCCACTTCCTGCACGGAGGGCTCCGCCCTGCTGCGCCCCGCCTCCTGGAGCAACGCCCCAAGGGGCTGCAGATCCCGGCGGGCGAACACCGCGCGCACCTGCTGACCGAGGACGGCGCGGCCGTCGACACTCAGCAAGCGCGCGGCTGCGCTGTTGATCATGGTCACGACTCCGGCGGCATCAGCTGACACGACGCCGGTGGTGATGCGCTCCAGGACGGTCTCGATGTATCGCCGTCGCTGTTCGACCTCCTCATGCTTCCTCTCCAGCTCGATCGTGGACCGCTCGACCTTGCGGCGGCTGGTGGCCAACTCTTCTGCCATCGCGTTGAAGGCTTCGGTCAACGCGCCGAACTCGTCGTCGCTCTGCGGCTCGACGTGCTGGTCGAGACGGCCGGCGCCAATCTCTCTGGCGGCCGCGGCCAGCATCTGGACGGGACGCGTGATCCGTTTCGCCAGGTACAGGCCCATCCAGACGGCGCCCACGAGAATCATCAGGGTCACCATGAGAAAGAACGACAGGTAGACCCCGGTCAGCGGACGCTTCAGCACACGGAGCTGGTTGTAGTTCTCAAAGGCTTCCGTCATGCGGCGTGACCGCGCGGCGAACTCGCCCGTCAGGTAGTCGGTCGCGACCACGACGCCAACGACGTCGCGGCCGCTCCGCGACCTGATGAGCGCGGCCGCACGGATGAGGTCCCCCGAGGACCCCAAGGGCTCGATCACGCGTCCCTCGCTCGTCCCGGCCAGCACCTGCGCCGCGAGCCGCTCGGCCGCCGCGCGCGAGTAGCCGGGCGGAAGCTCCGGCGCCGCCACGTCCACCACCGGCTCGAGGGTGGTCAGGCGCCCGGCTGGCGCCCCGGCACGATAGACCTCGACCATCTGCACGCGGCGAAGCGCGATGTCCGGTGCAATGAGGTCGCGGATGCGGGTGACGTCCGGGTTGGCCAGATCGGCGGCTGAGAGCGTCCGCGCAATCCGGTTGGCCTGATCGCTGACAGCCAGCTGGCGCTCCTGGTAGTAGTCGCCCGCGATCTGGTTGGCCGACTCGAGAATCACGTCGGTCGGGGCATTGAACCATCGATCGACGCTCGTGCGGATGAGTTCACCGCCAACAGCCAGCACCAGCACGGCGGGAACCAGGGTCATGCCAAGGAGGAGCGCGACCAGCTTGACCCGAAACCTGGCAAAGGGCCGGCCCCGCCGCCGTTCCACCAGCAGCTTGACGATGTTACGCGCCAGCACGAACACCAGTGCCGCCAGGATCGTGAGATCCGCGGCCGTGAGCGCGTACAGCACGACCTCGGACAGGAAATCAGGCGACAGCCGCGGCGACCGATTCGCGACCGCGAGAATGGCGACGAGGGCGGCACCGAGCACCACGATCCCGGCCAGGATCAGACGGGGATTGTCGCGGAAGGGCCGCCGTCCGCGCGAGGGCGCTCCTGCCGGCCCCCGGAGCCGTCGCGCCATCGAGGTCACCGTCGCAGGCATTTACTCCTTCACGGCGAGCAGATCCTTCAACTCGTTCATGAACTCGCCAATATCGCGAAAGTGACGGTAGACGGATGCGAAGCGCACGTAGGCCACCTTGTCCAGTTGCTTGAGCTCGGCCATGACGAAGGCGCCGATGTCTGCGGTCGCGATCTCCTTTTCCGGCCGTTCCTGGAGCGAGGCTTCGACGCGGTTCGCAATCCTCTCGAGCGACGCGACGCTCACCGGCCGCTTCTCGCAGGCCTTGAGCAGCCCGCCGATCAGCTTCTGGCGCTCGAAGCGTTCTCGCGTCCCGTCCTTCTTCACCACCATGTACGGAATCTCGTCGATGCGCTCGTAACTGGTGAAGCGCTTTCCGCAGCCGAGACATTCGCGGCGCCGGCGGACGACGTCGCCTTCCTTGCTCTCGCGGGAGTCCACGACCTTGTCGGTAAGGTGACTGCAGTAGGGGCACTTCATGGATCAGGCTGTCGGCCCCGGCTCCGCCTCGTCGGCCAGACGGCGCAGGCCGCCAAGGTTCACGCCTTCCTGAGCCGCGAACCACAATCCCAGCAGCAAGGTGGGCGCAATCGTGATCGCGTGGAGCACAATCGCGGCCCCGACCGCATCATCGCCCGGAGCCGAGAAGAACGTCGTCGCGCCGTAACGAAAGGCGGCATGGAACCCGCCCACTGCTCCCGGCGTCGGAACGGCCACGCCAATCACCAACAGCGCCACCACGAGAAACGATCCGGTAAAGGGCACAGACAGTCGAAACGCCTCGGCCACCGCCCAGACGCCCAACGCAATGGACAGCCAGAGCGGCACCGACAGCACGATCGAGAACATCAGGCGATCGGGCCTGCGTACGGCCGCGAGCCCGTGCGCGAACTTCTCCGCCACGCGCGCGAGCAGCCCGGCAAGCTTCGAGGGCAGTACCTTCTCGAGGCGGCCCAGCGTCGCGGCCAGCCGGCGCGGATTGCCCGCCAGCACGAACAGCGCCGCAAGCGCGATGACCGAGGCCACTCCCGCCACCACGCCCGCCCACGTGACCGCTTGAAATGCCAGTTCGCTGGCCGCGGTCCCTTCGTGTCCCGTGAACAGCACGAAGACCGCGAGCAACGCCAGCACCGTCAGCATGTCGAGCACACGCTCGAGAATGACAGTGGCGAACACGCCGGTGGCGCTCAGCCGTTCGTGCCGGGCGAGCATGTAGGGCCGGATGACCTCGCCCGCCCGCGCCGGCAGGATGCTGCTGGCCGCGAAACCGACGACGGTCGCCCGGAACGCAGAGCCAAAGGAGGCGGACCCGAGCGGCTCGAGCAGGTACTGCCACCGCCATGCCCGGAGTGCCAGGTTGAGCACCATCGTGGCCAACGCGAGCGTGAGCCACTCGGGCCGCGCGTTGACGATCGCGCTGACGACGCCTCGCAGGTCGGCGTTGTACACGAAGAGCGCAAGTAACGCGCACGCCAGCAGGAGGATGACGATGGCACGTAGGCGCGATCGCATGGAGAATGGCGCGTCTCCTACTATACCGCTCCAGCGGCGTCGACGTTGGCACGCCGCTGCATGTTGTGGTTGTCAGCGTCCAGCCTCCCCTAGTAAGATTCCCGCCTCCCGTAAACGAGGACACCGTTGCCGCTCGCCGCGCCCGTTCTCCGCACCAGCCTTGGCAGCCGCGCTCCGGATCGACACGGCAAGGTCCGCGACCTCTACGACTTCGGCGACTCGCTGCTTATTGTCGCGACCGATCGGATTTCCGCCTTCGACTACGTCCTGGGTACGGGCATTCCGGACAAGGGCAGGGTGCTGACGCAGATCTCCGCCTTCTGGTTCGACCAGACGCGTGGCCTCGTGCCGAACCACCTCCTGTCTGTGGATCCCGAGGCCTTTCCCGCGGAGGCCCGAAGGGAGTCGGCGCTGCTCGGCGGCCGGTCGATGCTCGTGAGGAAGACCGAACCGCTCCCCATCGAGTGCGTCGCACGCGGCTACTTGTCGGGATCGGGATGGAAGGACTACGTGGCCACAGGCGAGGTCTGCGGCATCCGGTTGCCACCAGGGCTCGTCGAGTCGTCCAGACTGCCTTCGCCCCTGTTCACGCCGGCCACCAAAGCACAGACCGGCCATGACATCAACATCAGCGAGCAGG
>CAZCEL010000400.1:0-4960 GCA_964497175.1 uncultured Bifidobacteriaceae bacterium | reverse complement strand
CCCGCATGACCGGATTGTCCGTCTGGACGAAATGTCGCGGCACCGGGGAGAGCAGGCCGTGGGCGCCGAGCCGACCCGATGGTCCGGTGGCGTGCGGGACCGTTTCCACGACGCTGCAAAAAGTCGCAAGCTCGTTACGACTACCCGATCCGTTGCCAAATGCCAACAGCGTAATTGTGTGCCTGCGGGACAGCTGTCGGATCAGATGATAGGCTCGTACCCTGCTCCCGTTGTCGAGCGGGAAGGGTAGCCACGTAGACACGACCAGCAGTTTCATCGCTCTGGCTCGAGCCGATCATTCGCTGGACGTCGGCAGCCCGCCCCTCACGACGATGTGAAGGAACGGCCGAGGGCGAAACGTTTCAGGCGCGGAAGGGCTCACTGAAGCACGACTCGAACGCCACTCGGTGTTGGCGGCGGTGACGTAGTGGGTCCGCCAGCTTCGAGGACTGCGACAAGGTTCTGTATGTAGAGAAGGTCGCCAACCGGGAACACCGGAGCATCCAGATATTTCAGAATCGCCGGGTAGGGCGTCTGGAGAATCATCGAGTAGGCGTTGAAGGTCGCGACGTCGTACAGCTGCTGGTGCATGCCTTCGGCGAACGTCGCGTCGTATCCTCCGACGAACCAATACGGTGTAACCGTGTTGATGCGATCGAGGGCAGCCTGCACCTCTGCCAGCTTCGATGCGCGGAGCTGCTGTGCCAGCTCTGGAACGAGGTACAGGAAGTGCCTGGCCATGACGAAGCTCTTGAACATGTCGAAGCCGCTACCCGACCAGGGCGCATCGATCGAGAAGTTGCTCAGCCGGAGCGACAGGAGGCGATCGTATTCGTTCTTGACGTTGATCGACTCTGGCTGGCCGGCCAGCTTCTCGAGCTCGAGATACCCCTTGTAGCCCGCGATGTAGGCGTTCAGCGCGAAGGTGCTCTTCAGGAGAACGGCGTCCGGAACAAGACACGGCACGGTCACCTTGGACCGCATGTTCGTATACAACCTGTTCGTTTCGGTCGGAAACGCCTGCGCGTACTTCCAGGCGGTGTAGAAGGACGTCATCGGAAAGCGCCATGGGTAGTTGTTGTACACGTTCGTCTGCTTGTCGATGACGGCATAGGCTGGAGCGTGATCCGGGGGAACGCTCGCTGCCTGCCGAGAAGCACCCGATACGTGCCCAACGTAGGCGTACGTGTCGATTGGAAAGCTCGCCATCTCGGCCTGGATGTAGGCACGCGTCTGGGTCTGCAGGGGGGCGGAAAGGTACGGCAGCGCCTTGACGAGCGCATAGATCGTGTCTGCGGGATTCGAGAAGTAGAACCTCCCTTGGTCCATCTCCCCGTCGCCGTTTCCATTCAGGTATCCATCACCTATGCCCATCCTGAACAGACCAGGCTTGAGATGGCCTGCCGAGATCATCTTCTGGATTTCCTCCTCGAGGCGTAGCCTGAAATCCTCGAGTGGCGGAGCCGGAACGGGGCCCTGAACGACCACTGTAGCCGCCATCGGCAGCGGCGCCGAGGCCGTACCACCAGGTGCCATCGCCACGACGCTGTTGCCCATGACGCGATACAGCTTCCCGTTGTAGGGCACCCATGGGCTCTGCGCGCCGTGCTTCCCGTACACCCCCTGGGCCGCATGCCCGAACACGCCCCAGCCGTCCCCGTTGTCGTTGAAGTACATCGGCTGATAATTGGGGAGCAGCGAGAAGCGACCCCAGTAGGCCCAATAGAGCCACCACCTGTTCGGCGACCCGAAGGGAATCGTGAGATCGAAACTGCCCGTCTCCCGGTCGCAGCAGAGAGTCCAGTACGCGAGCCGTCCGCCGATGGAAAAGGCCATCGGCTCGTCGGCGGCTTGCTCGTACTTGTTCCACTCCATGACCCGACTGATGTACTTCCCGCCTGGCGTCCATCCCACCAGGGCGGCCGCCGGGGTCCACATGCTGCTCGTGGCGACGGTGTCGACATCCGTGTAGAGCACGCCGTCGTTGCCGACGACAGGCGGGTATTTGCTGCCGCTCTGCGTAATACCGGACCACGTGAACGGTGCGTACTCGGGCAGGCCATCTCCATCCGTGTCGAAGGTGTACTCCTGTCCGTTGGTACGGTTCAGCATGAACACGCGGCGGCGGTACGGTTTGGTCTCGTAGTACTGCAGGAGGGGCGACGCGTCCATGGTCTTGGTGCCCGCGGGCCAGTCCCCGGGGGCGGTCCCCGTGCTCAGCGTCAGGTCCGCGTTGATCCCGTCCTTGTCGTCCCAGGCCAACTGAGGCCCGGATCCCCACGGTGGCACCCCGAAGTAGCCGGGGCCACCCGAGAAGATCACCCAGCTCCGGAACACGACCGGCCAGTACGTGGCAAAGGTGTCACCCAGGAGCTTTGCCGACTTCCAGACGAGCTGGTAGGTGGCGCCGGCGTCCCTCAGGGCATAGGCGTAGAGATCTTCCGACGCGAAGAAGATCGTCTGGTCCGCATCGATCGCCGCCGAGTTCCGAATGGCCGCGCCGGTCTTGAAGCGCCAGACCAGGGCGCCGGTCGCCGTGTCGAGACAGTAGAAGTACCCGTCGCGGTTCCCCGCGTAGATTCGGCCGTTGACGACGAGCGGGTTTGTCTCGAACCCGGCAAGAGCCACATGGGGATTCCAGCCGGCCACGCGCAGGCCGGTCACGGCGTCAATGGCGTGGATCGTTCTATCGAAGCTGCCCACGTACAACCGCCCGTTCACGTACGTCGGCGAGTGGCCGAGTGGGACTTGGGTCGGATAGACCCACAGGATTGCGCCTGTGTCGGCGCTGAGGGCGTACAGACCTCGCGCGGTCGAGATGAACAGTTTGCCCGCCGCGGCAATCACTTGGGTCCTGTAGTTGATGTACGGCTCGATGGGCCGGTACCAGACGGGCCCGACGTTGCCCCTGATTTCGTCCGGAACGGCCGACGTGCGCTGCGGGCCAGCCGCCAGCATGGTCCAATCCGCCCGAATAGGGGCTGGGGCGAGGAGCAGACTGGCAAGAAGGACGCCGAACAGCCGACGACGAGAGGACAGATTGAGTGAACAGGCGGCCGAACCAGCGGACGGACGCTGCTGCCGTTGATTGTGGTTCATCCGCAACGACTCCAACTCGAGAGTGTCCGCACGCGCTGGGCGAGACGCGCAAGACAGCTTCTGTCGGGAGCACGCAGAGCGTGTGCCGCGGCAACGCGGGAGTGACACCGTGTCGAAATTACGCGTCGCCGCGCCGGATTGACACGAAAGCGCTTCACAGCTGCACACACTTGCTGCGCTGATCTCCGGCGCGTTGTCAGCAGTAACGAACGCTGCAACCTGCTGTTCTGCTTCAAGTTCTCCCATTCACCCCAGACTTGAATCCGGCCCAGGGTCGTCGCGGCTTGGCTGGCGCGCCCCGCAAGAAGAGTTCCGTCTGGGACCGGACGGTTTGTGTCCGTCCGCCACGCCCTTCTCCAACGTGCCCGGCGCGTCGTAACAAATTGGTGTCGACCCTGACGCGACTGCGAGTCGGCCGCCTCTCCAGTTTCCCAGCTCGTCCTCGCCGGGCCCGCGAGGTCATGAGCACGTTGCCAGCCTTCACGAAGCCCAGGCTGCTGGCAGGTTCTTGACGACCTCGATGTCGGCGAAGCTTCGCGTCTCGCGTGCGCCGTGCGCCCGGACCCAGGCGGCCATCCGGGCCAGCCCTTCATCGAGAGTGTGTCCACGCCGGCTGCCAAAGACCCGCCGCACGTTCTCGTGCGCCGAGAAGGCGTTGATCACTTCCTTCCGAGCGGGTAGATACACAGCTTCAGGCGGGGCCCCCATCGCCCGTGCAACGGCTGCCACGAGGCTGTTGACCGAACACGGCTGATCCGATCCCACGTTGAAGGTCTGATTATACGCGGCGGGCACATCGACCGACTCGGCGATCATGGGCGCCACGTCGCCGATGTAGCTGAACGCGCGGGTCTGCGTCCCGTCGCCGAATACAGGCATCGCATCGCCCTTCAGGATGCGATTCATGAAGATGCCGACGACGTTGCGATAGCGGTCGCCGATGTTCTGCCGCTCGCCGTACACGTTGTGCGGGCGGAACACGATGGAGTCGAGACCGAACATCTCCCGGCAGACCCTGAGCTCCTGCTCCACCGCCAGTTTGGCAATACCGTACGGGTCTTCTGGATGGGCCGGCGTCTCCTCGGTCATGGGCAACTCGGGACTCGTGCCGTACACCGCAATGGATGAGGTGAACACGAAGCACTTCACACCGTGGTTGATCGACGCATTGATCAGGTTGACGCTACCCATGAGGTTGTTGGTGTAGTTGAACCGCTTGATGAAATGACTCAGGCCCTCGGCCGCATACGCCGCCAGGTGAAAGACGTAGTCGAAGGCTCCTCGATCGAATAAGTGGTCGACCAAGTCGCAATCGGTGATGCTGCCCTGCACGAACTCGGCGCCGAAAGGGACGTTCTCGACGAACCCCCCGCTGAGGTCGTCGAGCACCGTCACGCTGTGCGATCGTGTAATCAGGGCGTCCGCCACGTGCGAACCCATGAAGCCGGCACCGCCTGTGACGAGTGCGTTCATCGAGCCGCTCCTGAGGCCTCAGGCGCCAACCGCCGCCGTGTCCCGTGGTCCGCTCATTGCGGCATCGGCCACATCGCATCCCGGTGCTCCCGCTTGTGCCGCCATTTCGGCTTCAACGTCCAGCTCGTCAACGTCCGAGTCACTTCTGCCCAGGCTGCAACTCGCGCAGCCAGTGGCGCTTGGTGAATTCGCAGCATCAGCAGCCGGTTTCGCGTGCTGTAATAGGTCACCGATGGCTTCGGGCGGTAGTTCCGCTGCACGCCCTTGTGCCACATCTTCGCGGAGGGCACCTGTACGATTCGCCACCCGGCTCTCCGGGCCCGCACGCACCACTCGGTCTCTTCCCAGTAGATGAAGAACCACTCGTCGATCCCACCGATCTGCTCGA
>CAZCEL010000399.1:0-4979 GCA_964497175.1 uncultured Bifidobacteriaceae bacterium | reverse complement strand
GTGACGTCGACGGCTACCTTCACAGCGCCGGGGACGTACGTACTGCGAGCGACCGCCACCGACGTCGGCGCGTACGCCACCAACAAGGACGTGACCGTTATCGTGAGGTAGCAGCCTACTTCGGTTCCGGTTCGTGCTTGTAGGACAGGCTCGGCTGGTGCGGTCTCAGCGCGACAGAGGTCGGATGTTGAACAAGCATGAACGGGAAGGCGCCGTGAACATGGCGTGATGGAGTGCGCCCGCTCGGCGTGAGCTCGCGGACGAGAGGCGCAGTCAGCGCGTCACGCCGACCGTCACGTTGTCGTAGGTGAACAGGGACCCGTCGCTCGCCACGGCACGGAGCACGTAGGTACCCGGCTCATGGAAAGTCGCATGCACCACCCACTTCCCATCCGCAGGCGGCTCGGGAATGACGTACGGCGGCGACCAGGGCGAGTTGGCGTACGCCCTCGAGTCGGTCCACGTCTTCATCTGCTCGGGGCTGAAGGTCACGGCCGAGGCTTTGCCGCGATACACGATCCACGACAGCCGTAATCCCGGACCGCTCGACGGAACCTGCGACGCCGGCGGTCTGTACACCGTGTCCGCGGGATTGGCCGCCCGAGGCTGTGTCGCGCGCGGCGGGCCCGGCTGTCCTCCTGCTTCCTGGGGCCGCACTCGGACTCCGGGCTGAGGTTTGCCGTCGCGTCGTGCGGGCAGGTTGTCGGGATCGCCGGCCACCGCCACCAGCGAGAGCGGCTCTCCCACCTTGAGGCTGCGGCGCGTTTCCTGCACGCTCAGATCCGGCGGCAGGTTGTCGCGAAATTCATCGCGAGTGTTGCCGCCATCCCCGCCCACTTCCAGGGAGATCACCTGCCGGTTGATCTGGTAGTCGGTCTTGAGCGACGCGTACGCCCGCTCGGTCCTCCCGTGGGTCGTGAGCGTCCAGACGAGCTCCTTGCTGCCGAAATCCTGCGGCACGCGGATGGTGAACAGGAACGGGTTGCGCCGCGGGTAGAAATGCGTCGGCTGCCCTTGATCAGGGCCTCCCGGCTCGATGCTGTTATCCGGACCAACCGGGATATCGAACTCCTCCAGCCAGTTCGTGTTCATGTACCCGAAGTACAGAGTGAAGGACCCGTCCTCGTTCGGCATCCACCCTTCGTACGCCGGTGACACACTCTGACCTTTCGAGTAGGTGAATCTGGTCTGCGCGCCGGCGGGCTGGAGGAGAAGCAGCGCCGCCAGGGCGACGAGCGGCCACCGCATGGCTAGTTTCCTTGCCCGGTCGTCGCTCGTGGCGGCTGCGCCGGGGGAGGCGCCCAGCAGAGCGGACAGCCGATGTCGTAGTCGTTCCTGCTCTTCATGCTGGCTCGCCGTCTGGCCATCTCGGCTTGAAATTGCTCTTCGGTGAGCGCAACCGAGTACCCCAGGTCGATGAACATGTTGGCGACCGACCGCCGGCCGCCGCCCGCCCAGTTCCTGGCGTCGGCGAGGTTGCGGTTCGCAGGCGTCGTATCCAGGAAGCCGATGACGTGAACGATGGTGCCCTTCGGCAGCAGCGGCGCGGCATCGTCTGTGTACACGTACTGCTTGACCCAGTTGTGGTCGTAGCCCACGCAGTTGAGCGTCTGGATGTTGATGCCCCAGATCGCCTCCAGGCACATCCGCACGCCGGCCGCGTGCATGTGCGGCTCGAACGAGGCGATCTTGGTGTGCTCCTGCAGCGTGGCGTATGCGTGCAGTTGCTGATTGGCCTGATTCGGCTTCACGTCGACGTCGATACCGTTGCCAAGCCGCAGGCTCGAGCGGCGGTAGAGCGGCTTGTAGCCCGTCGGGAAGAACTTGAACCCGAACTCGAGATGCGCCTTGATCTCCCGGCCGTTGGAGTGCAGATGGTAGTTGTTGAGCGAGAGGGCCGAATTCGCAGCCAGGAGCCGCCCGGCCTCCGCTGGGAACAGGTCGGCGTTTCTTCCGACCTCATGCACCGGCCAGGCGCCTTCGTCGACGTCGCCGCCGGGTCCACGCTCGCCCTGTACCACGCTGGAGTACGACATGTGGTGAAATCCGTAGCGGCCACCTATCGTGCTGGTGGCTGCTTCCCTGGGGATATCGTTGACCTCCCGGACCTCGAGGGCCGACACGTACCGGTCTTCGGTGAGTCCCGTCGGCACCAGCCCCAGAAACCCCCATTTGTCGGGGCCCACCGCCGCGATCGTGACGTCCGGCGTTCGGAGCACCAGATCCGGCTTCCCGATTGTCCACTCGCCGCTGTCGTCGAAACGCCGCACCGGCGGCATGTCGGCCGGGTTGCCTCGTGGCGCGCCGCTATCGGCCCACCGGGCGATCGTGGCGATCTCCTCGTCGCTCAGGGAGGGATCATCCTTGAAGTGCTGGATCCCGAGGTCCTTCTCGACGAACCAGGGCGGCATCGCCCCCCGCTGCGTGCGCAGGGCCGTTCGCGTCTTCATGGCCCGGGCCCAGGGCCTGGCGTCTTCGTAGGTTATGAGCGACATCGGCGCCACCGAGTTCGGCCGATGGCACTGCTGACAGCTTCGCTGCAGGATGGGCGCGATATCCTTGGTGAACGTCACACCTGAAGTCGGCGCCGGCCCCTGGGCGATCGCGCCGGCACCCGCGATGACAACGACGACGACCGGACTGAGCAGCCCGACAATCCGAGACATACGGTCTTTCGCCATTGCATCCTCCCTGGCAAGCCGCCGCTCGATGAAACTCTACACCCGGAACCGTGGCGCTTCCAGCTTTTCCTTGAGCGCCGAGCGCTACCGAACCCTCACGTACTTCTGCAGGCGCTGGGGGCGCGGCTCGCCGGCAAAAATGTTGCCCAGACGGTCCACGGCAATCGACTCCGCCCTGCTGCCGCCGGCGGTGATAGGCGGATCATGCCGTGGGCGCTGTTCGCTGATGGGTTCGCTGATGGCTGTTCGCTGATGGCTGTTCGCTGATGGCTGTTCGCTGATGGCTGTTCGCTACTATAGTCTCGTCAATGCGTCAGGGCGTACAGCACGACGTTGATGCCGACGGCGTATCCCTGGGGCGAGAACTGGAGGAAGAACTCCCGATCTTCGCTCTCGCGCTCCCATGAGTCCGCGATGTCGGTGTTGTGCGTCATCAGCACCATGATCCGGCCCTTCTCGTCGGCGATGGCCCTGAAGTTGGCGTGGGGGCTGTCGCTCCCCCGCTCGGACGTGCTGTAGCCCGACCCGCGCCAGTTCTGGATGGCGGTGACCTGCGGTATGGTCTCGAGGTTGAACATCATGCGCCGGACGGGATGGTCGGCGGGGATGTCGACGATGGCATACTCGGGCAGTACGCGCTTGATCTCCTGCGACCAGTAATGCCAGGCGGGTGTGCCCCAGAAATCGTCGACCCACAGGAAGCCGCCCTTGAGCAGGTACTCGCGCATGGAAGCGACTTCCTGCGCCGTGAAGTGGAGGGTTCCGACATCGGCGGCCATCACGTACGGGCACCGAAAAAGGGCCGGGTCCACCGCCGAGACGACCCAGTAGTTCGGATCCCCCCTGCTGTCCCTGCTGATCGGTGTCTTCGTCAGCTCGGACACGCGGGTCATGAGATTGATCCCCGCATACGGGTAGTCGGTCGCCCAGCCCATCCCGAGGTACTCGGAACGGACACTTCGATACATCAGCTTGCAGACGACGAACGCGCCGTCGCCGAGGTCGCTCGGGGCCCGTCTGATGGGAACGCCGTAGCCCTCAGGAATCCGGCCCCAGCCGCGCTGCGCCCAGGCCGTCACTGAGACGGCCAGCGCAGCGAGAGCGGCAAGGGCGACCGCAAGGAGTCGTCGGGCGCGCATGGTTCCTTGCAAGATGGTAGCACTCGGCGGTCGTATTCTTCAGAGTCAGACTTCCGGTTGTCCGCCGGCGCGCACCGTGGCACGCTCGTTCGATGAAAGGAGACCGGCGATGCACGGCAGCCCCAAGATGATGTTCTGCTCACCCTCGTTCTGCTGCGCCTGATGGCGCCGCACGCAAGGGAGGCCACGCTGCTGACCGCCTTCGATCAGCACCTGCCTCGAGGCCGGCAGCCGCAGCTGCCGATTCGCTGACAGTCAGTTTTCGAGACCGAGCGCCCAGCGGATGCCCCCCGTCAGGTGCGCTCTGAACGCTGAATCGTTGGTCCAGGTCTCCGGCAGGTGTCCGAGCGACGTGTAGAATACGCGTCCCTCCCCCCAATACCGCCACCAGGACTGCGGGTAATCACCGCCCTTGCGAACGCGCGCTCGAGGCGAGGCGCCGTCGAGGTTCGTGCGCTCGGTATCCAGGCTGAGCAGGACGTGCACCCGCTCGCGTGAGAAACCCATCGGCGCCTTGAAGTTGCCAGGCGACGAGATATTGAGCTCCGGATCGGACGCGCTCCACGGTGAGGTCGCAAAGGTGTAGAACTCCTCGGCGACCGGCCAGCTGGACGTGAACATCCGCGTGGCGGGATGCGTGTTGTCCTCGACCTTGAGCACCCCGAGCCGCCGCTGGTTGACCGGAACGGCGCTGCCCAGCAGCGGCGTGAAGATCGAATTGAAGTAGTAGGCGCCCAGCATCTCGCCGTACTCCGGGAAGTCGTACATCATGACCGTCGCGCAGTGCACGCCGACAAACGCCTTCCCGCTCCTCACGAAGTCCACGATGGCCTTTTTCTGAACCGTGGTGAGGCCGATGTCGCCGTTGGCCATCATCATGAGGCCGTCGAACTGGTTGAGGTATGCCGGTGTCAAGAAGGCCAGATCCTGCTTACCGACGCCGGGCTCGTACCCCTTCAGCGCCGTGACGTCGAACCCGCCAGCCTTCCCGTACTGAACGGCCTGCTCCTCGGCCGCAGGCAGGCTGGCATGCCCGCGCGAGCCCGGGGCGCCCACACCCGGATACGTCAGGAAGAGCAGCTTCCTGCTGGCGCCCGGCTGGGCCTGGATGTCCGGCGAACGTCCCATGAACACCGAGACGACGATCGCGACGACGACC
>CAZCEL010000398.1:0-4990 GCA_964497175.1 uncultured Bifidobacteriaceae bacterium | reverse complement strand
GCACTCCACGATTCAGGCACTGATGCGGCAGACACACGAAGTGGCCGGCCAGCAACAGAAGCTGGCCGAGACGCTGCGCCAGCTCGCGGCCGAGACCGCGCGGATCAGCAGCGGGATCCAGCCCGCCGTGGAGGCTGCCGCCGCGCAGACAGCGAAATAGATCGAGGAGCCGGGCCCGATACGATCTGTCGAAGGGGGGAAGTCGCTGGCCGCGGCCAGCCACTTGACAGACCGCGCTGATCTGGAGGATAGTCCCATCGATAAACGATGGGAGACGCCCCGGCTCCTGATCTGCTGCCCGGAACGCTCGACCTCCTGATCCTGAGAAGCCTGAGAGCCGGGCCCATGCACGGCTACGGGATCGCGCAACGCCTGCGCGCCACATCGGACGAGGTGCTGCAGGTGGGCGAGAGCTCGCTCTACCCGGCACTGCAGCGGCTGCTGCTGAGCGGCTGGGTCAAGGCCCACTGGGGCACGTCCGAGCACAACCGCCGCGCGCGGTACTACACGCTCACAGCGTCCGGCCGGAAGCGGCTGGTCGTCGAGCTCGCGGAATTCGACCGCATGGTCCTCGCAATCCACAAGGTGCTGAGGGCCACCTGACATGCGGCTGTTCCGGCGCATTTGGTACATGGCCGAGGGCCGCCGGCGCGAGGCTGACCTGGCGGACGAGCTGGCCTTTCATCGCGCGATGAAGGAGCAGGAGCTTCGCGACGGGGGCGTCGACGATGGCGACGTCAGCGCGGCCGCCCGGCGCGCGCTCGGCAGCGATCTGGCGGCTCGTGAGCGCGCGCGTGATGTGTGGGTGTGGCCGTGGCTGCAGGACCTGTCGCAGGACCTCGGATTCGGGCTGCGAATGCTGGTCAAGGATCGGCGGTTCGCCGTCGCCGCCGTCCTGACGCTCGCGCTCGGGATCGGCGCGAACACGGCCATCTTCAGCGTCGTCAACGGCGTGCTGCTTCGTCCCGCGCCCTTCGCGGATCTCGACGGCCTGATGATGCTATGGGAGACGGACCGCAACAGCGGCACGACTCGGGAGCCCGGATCGATTCCCGACCACCTGGATTACAGAGCGCGGGGGCGCTCGTTCGCGGCGCTGGCCGGCGTCATTGCCGCCCCGGTGGGGTTCGTGGCCACCGGCGTCGAACCGGTTCAGCTCGCCGCGCTGCAGGTGTCGCACGACATGTTCCCTATGCTGGGCGTCGGCCCGGTGCGCGGGCGCCTCTTCACGGCTGAGGAAGATGTCGTCGGCGGACCCCTCGTCGCGCTCGTCAGCGAGTCGCTGTGGCGCACCTCGCTCGGAAGCCGATCCGACATCGTCGGACAGACGATCCGGGTCGACGATCGGCAATACGAGGTCGTCGGCGTCATGCCGGACGCAGGCGACTTCGGCGTGCTGCAGGTGCTGGCCGCGGCGGCTTACAGTCGCGGAGTCGCGGATCGCGGAGAGCGCACGCGGGTCGATATCTGGGTGCCGCTTCAGCCCGATCCGCAGGCGCTTCCCCGATCCACTCATCCCCTTTTCATGCTCGGACGGCTGGCGGAGGGCGCAACCCGGGAATCCGCACAGGACGAGCTGGCCAGTATCGCCGCCGATCTCGAACGGACGTATCCCGAGAACCGTGCCCGAGGCGTCAACGTCGAGCCGCTCGCCGACATCGTCTTCGGTCCGGTGCGCCCGATGCTGTACGTGCTGGTCGGCGCCGTGGCCCTGGTGCTGATCGTCGCCTCGGTCAACGTCGCGAGCCTGCTCCTGGCGCGCGGGGCTCAACGCAGTCGGGAAGTGGCCGTGCGCCGGGCGCTCGGCGCCACCCGCGGCCAGCTGCTGCGACAGTTCCTCGTGGAGAGCCTGATGCTGACGCTCCTGGCATCGGCCGCTGGTGTCGGCCTGGCCCATGCGGGTCTGAGAGCGCTCATCGGGCTCGCGCCGGCGGACGTGCCGCGGCTGGCGCTCGCCTCGATCGATGGGCCGGTGCTCGCCGCGACGCTTGCCGTCTCGCTCGTCGTGAGCCTCGCGTTCGGTCTCATCCCGGCCGCGCAGGCCCGCGGGCTCGACGTGCATGGCACCTTGAAGGACGAAGGCGCCGCGCGCGGGGCAGTCGGCCCCGGCCGCGCGCGCCTGCGCGCCGCGCTCGTCGTCTGCGAGCTCGCGTTTGCCGTGATGCTCCTCGCTGGCGCCGGCCTGCTGATCCGCAGCTTCTGGATGCTGCAGGAGGTCGATCCCGGCTTTCAGACGGGCGGCGTGTTGAAGGCCGAATATCGCCTCCCCCCCACTCGCTACCCGGTCGACTTCCGCGTCTGGCCGAACTTCAAGGAACAGCACGCGTTCACCCAGGCGATCCTCGAGCGCGCGGCCGCGCTGCCAGGCGTTGCCGCGGCAGCCGTGGCCGGCAACCATCCGCTCGATCCGGGCTTCACGAACTCCTTCTTCATCGTCGGACGACGGGAGGAGGCGCGGAGCTGGCCGGAAATCTCCGTGCGTCGGGTCACGCCCGGCTACTTCGCCACCGTTGGCCTCGCGCTGACCGAGGGTCGTCTGCCCGACGATCGGGATGCCACCATGCGCCGGCGGTGTCGGTGATCAACGAAGCCGCGCGAGCGCGGTTCTTCCCTGGCCGCGATCCGCTGGGAGCCCAGATTCAGTTGTTCGGCGCCGCCCGGACGATCGTGGGTGTGGTCGAGAACGAGCGGTTTCAGGGCCTGACCAGGGACGCTCCCATCGCGTTGTACCTGCCGCTTGCGCAGGCGCCGTCTGCGGATGGATCCGGCGTGCTGATCATCCAGACAAAAGGCGATCCGTCCTCGGCCGCGACGGCCGTCCGCACGGTCATTCGCGAGCGCGATCCCTCTCTGGCCGTCTTCGGCATCGAGCCGCTCCAGGCCACTGTCGCGCGAACGGTCTCGCAGCGGAGGTTCGCGATGCTGCTGCTCGCGCTGTTCGCGGGCGCCGCGCTGGCGCTCGGCGCCGTCGGTGTCCATGGCGTGCTGAGCTACGACGTCGCCAGCCGCCGGCGCGAGTTCGGGATCAGGATGGCGCTCGGCGCGCAGCCGGCCGGCATCCTGCGGCTCGTCGTCGGCCAGAGCGCCGTGCTCACAATCCTCGCACTCGCCCTGGGCGCAGCCGGTGCGCTCGCGCTGACCCGCTTCCTGCGCGCGCTCCTGTTCGGCGTGAGCCCGTTCGATCCGGCGACGCTCGCCGCCGTCGCCGCCCTCATGGGCAGCGTCGCGGCGGCCGCGACGCTGCTGCCCGCCTGGCAGGCCGCGCGGACAGACCCGGCCTCCGCCCTGGGCCGGGCCGGATGATGCCAGATCGACGCGGCAGGCCCGAAAAATCACCTCGGCCCGGGAGGACACGCAGGAGGGAGGCAGACGGGTGCCGGCGCCATGGCCGTGGGCGGATTCGTGGCGCTGTTTCTGGGCGGCGCGAACCCCAGAGATCCGCTCACACCGACGCTGGTCAGCGTCGCTCTTGGCCTCGTGGCGCTCTCGGCGAGCGCCTGGCCCGCCCGCCGGGCCGCGCGTGTCAACCTTGTCACGGTATTGAGAGTGGAATAGGCCAGCGGGCGTAAGCTGGCACACGCCCGCGGTTGGGCTGGGTCACGGACTGCGCTCTCCATCCGGTAGTCATGCGAGCCAATGTCCTCTGTGATCGAGCTCTCAGGGCGAGCCGCGATGTCTGAGATGACGGCGAGACGACTATCACCAGACGCGGTTGCGACTGAATTCGTGGACCGCATCAACCGCGGAGATCTCGAGGGCCTCATGGCGATGGTGACGGAGGATCACAGGCTCGAAATATTCGACGAGGAACCGGTAGTCGGGCGCACGGCGAACGCGTCCGCCTGGCATGGTTACATGACGGCGTTCCCGCGGTACACCATCCACCCGCACAGAATCAGAGCCGACGGCAATGTGGTCGCAATACTCGGGCACACCACCGGCTCGCATCTCGGCCTTCCGGACGCAGAAGAGCGGAAGCTCCTGCTGATCTGGCTGGCCTTCGTCAGGGAAGGGAAGATCGAGCGCTGGTGTCTGATCGAGGACACGACGTCGAACCGGGAGCAGTTCGGACTGAACGGGTGAAGGTCGGCATGCTGGCACCGTGGGCCGCGCGGGCCTCCGGCCGGGGCGCATCAGCGAGACCCTCTGATCGAACGCCACCGACGTCAGCCAGTCGGCCGACCGGCACGGAGTATCGAGCCAGCCCGGGATGTCGGGTAGTTCCCGGATCGACTCGCTGATCGAGATGCACTCGGACATTCACGCTGTCGTTTTCGACCTCGACGGGACTCTTCTCGACCGTCGCCGCAGCTTCGAACGGTTTGTTCGGGGCCAGTGGGACCGGTTCTCCGGTTCTCTCCGAGACGTACATCCCGACGAGTACGTCGAGTCGATGATTCGACTCGACCGGGACGGGTACGCACCACGCAGCGAGCTTTTCACCGGCCTCGCTGCTCGGTTCGGGCTTCCGTCCGACCTGGCCGACACGCTGCTCTTCGACTACCGCGCTGGCTTTCCGGCTGCCTGCCTGCTCTTCCCGGATGTGCCTGCCACGCTCGCGGCTCTTCGCGCGTCAGGCCTCAAGCTCGGGCTGATCACCAACGGGTCGGTCCGCATGCAGAGTCGGAAGCTGGAATGTCTGTCCTTGACTTCGACGTTCGACGCCATCCTGATTTCCGCAGCCGAAGGCATAAGCAAGCCGGATCCTGACATCTTCCGTCGGGCGCTGGAGCGGCTCCATGCCGATAACGACCGATCGGTCTTTGTGGGCGACCATCCCGAAGTGGACATCGAGGGTGCGCGAGCGGTGGGAATGCGCGCGGTCTGGCGACGCGATCCGACCATCTCGCGGCCGATCGAGGCAGACGCGATCGTTGACCAGATCGGCGACCTCATTGCGTTGCTTAGCCTCGAGCCGGGCGGCCATCCAAGCTCCTAAGGGCGCGCGCAAGAATAAGTACTCCAACTAGCGACGCGGCGCGATGGTGTA
>CAZCEL010000397.1:0-5003 GCA_964497175.1 uncultured Bifidobacteriaceae bacterium | reverse complement strand
CGCCATGCCGCGCTGCAGCATGTTGGTGACCCAGCCGAACGCGATCATCGGCCACGCCAGCATCGTCAGGTAGGACATGAACGCGACGAACTGGCCGAGCGAGATGCGGCCCGAAATGACGGCCCGGCTGCCGAGCCAGAGCACCAGCATCGCCCCGAGCCCGAGAAACAGCGACATGGACGGAAAGAACAGGCCCTGGATCCGGATCAGGTGCCGGTTCCGACCGACGTACTCCTCGTTGGCGCGACCGAAGCGGGCGATCTCCGCTTCCTCCTGCCGGTAGGCGCGCACGACCCGCACGCCGGACAGGGCCTCCTGCGCCACGGCGCTGAGCTCGGAGAGCTGCGCCTGGATGCGCTCGAAGCGCCGGTGGATCGCGTCGCCGAAATACCAGACCGAGATCGATACGAGCGGAAGCGGCGCGAGCGACAGGGCGGTGAGCCTCGCGTCGATGGCGATCATCATCGCGAGCGCGGCGACGAAGGTGAGCACCGTGTTCGCCGAGTACATCACGGAAGGGCCGATCATCATGCGCACGGCGTTCAGATCGTTGGTCGCTCTCGACATCAGATCGCCCGTGCGATGCCGCTGGAAGTACGAGGCCGGCATCCTCTGCAGGTGCGCGAAGAAGTCGTTGCGCATGTCGTACTCGATGTCGCGGCTGGCGCCGATCAGAATCCGCCTGGTCCAGAAACGGAACAGCCCGCCCACCAGACCGGTCCCGAGCAGGAGGGTGCCGTAGACGAGGAGCTTGGCTGACGTCACCCGACGCGTCAGATCGTCGATCGCGTACTGGAGGACGAGCGGAGCCGCCAGCGTCACCCCCGTCGTGAGCACCGATGTGATCAGCCCGGCAGAAAACGCACGGCGATAGCGCAGCACGTAGCCAAGCAGCCGGCGGGACGGGGACATCCATGGAGTATACCCGGAGGGAACTGGTAGAATGCGCCGCAGCCGGGTTGACGAATCGCCTGGCGTTCAATGAGACTTAGGCCTGTGAACAAGACCGTTTCGCTGCTGATCTGGGTGGGCGTGTCCGTGCTGGGCGCCGCCGGCTTCGGGGTGCTGGCGCTCTCACGGGGCGAAACCATCAGCGCCGGCTGGCTCGTGGTCGCCGGCGTCTGCACATACCTGGTGGCGTACCGTTTTTACTCGCGCTACCTGGCCAACACCGTGTTCGGCCTCGACGACCGGCGCGCCACGCCGGCCGAGCGCCTGAACAACGGACGGGACTTCCATCCCACCAACAAGTGGGTCGCATACGGCCATCACTTCTCCGCCATCTCCGGCGCCGGGCCGCTCGTCGGACCGACGCTGGCGGCGCAGTTTGGCTTCTTGCCCGGCACGCTCTGGCTCATCGTCGGCGTCGTGCTCGGCGGCGCCGTGCAGGACATGGTCGTCCTCTGCGCGTCGATCCGGCGGGACGGCAAGTCGCTCGGCCAGATGGCGAAGGAGGAGGTGAACCCGATTGCGGGCATGGCCGCCATGGTTGCCGTGTTCGCCATCATGATCATCCTGCTCGCCGTGCTGGCGCTCGTCTTCGTCAACGCACTGCGCGACAGCCCGTGGGGGCTGTTCACGATTGTCTCGACGATTCCGATCGCGCTGCTGATGGGCGCCTGGATGAACAACATCCGGCCGGGCAAAGTCTGGGAGGCGACCGTCATCGGCGTCGCGCTGCTCTTGATGGCTCTGTTCGGCGGGCAATACGTGGCCGAACACCCGGAGTGGGGCGCGCTGTTCACCTGGAGCGGGACGGACTTGGCGTGGGGAGTGATGGTCTACGGGTTCCTCGCCTCGGTGCTACCGGTGTGGATGCTTCTGGCTCCGCGCGACTACCTGTCCGCCTTCCTGAAGATCGGCACCATCCTTGTCCTCGGTGCCGCCATCCTGATCTTGCTGCCGCCGCTCAAAATGCCGGCGCTCACGCAGTTCATCGACGGCACGGGACCGGTCTTCGCCGGCAAGCTGTTCCCGTTTGCCTTCATCACGATCGCCTGCGGCGCCGTGTCGGGCTTCCACGCCCTCGTCGCCAGCGGCACGACGCCGAAGCTGGTGAAGCGCGAAGGCGACGCGCGGCTCATCGGTTACGGATCGATGCTCACAGAGTCGCTGGTCGGCCTGATGGCGATGGTGGCCGCCGCGACACTCGATCCGGGCGTGTACTTCGCGATGAATGTGAGCCCGGCCATCATCGGCAGCACGGCCGACAGCGCCGCGCAGACCATCGCGCAGTGGGGGTTTGTGCTGCGGCCCGAGCAGATGACCGAGCTGGCGCAGCAGATGGGCGAGGCCACGCTCCTCTCGCGCACAGGGGGCGCACCCAGCCTGGCGGTCGGCATGGCCGGCATCCTCGGCGGCGTGTTTACCGGCGGCACGCTCGCCATCTGGTATCACTTCGCGATCCTCTTTGAAGCCGTCTTCATCCTGACCACCATCGACGCCGGCACGCGCGTCGGACGCTTCATGCTGCAGGAGCTGCTCGGCCACGTCTACAAGCCGCTCGCGCGGTACTCGTGGTACCCGAGCATCATCTTCTCATCGGCGCTCGTCGTGATGGCGTGGGGCTACTTCCTGTACCAGGGCGTCGTCGACCCCCTGGGCGGCATCAACATCCTCTGGCCGCTCTTCGGCATCTCGAACCAGTTGCTGGCCGTCGTGGCGCTCTGCGTGGTAACCACCATCATCATCAAGATGGGGAAGCTGAAGCACGCGTGGACGACGCTGCTGCCGCTGGTGTGGCTGGCCGGGGCGACGCTGACGGCCGGATATCAGCTGGTCTTCTCGCCGCTCCCGACGCTCGGCTTCCTCGCGCGCGCCGCATCGATCGCGGATACCAATCCCAACGCCGGCCAGATCATCTTCAACAACCGGCTCGACGCCGGCCTCGCGCTGTTTTTCATGGTCGTCGTGCTGGTGGTCATCGCCGCGTCGGCACGCGAGTGGTACATGGTTGCCTCCCGGAAGAAGGCGCCGGTCGTCCACGAGTCGCCGTACATGGAGACCCGGATCGGCGCCGAGATCGCCCAGGCGTGACGCCCAGGCGTGACGGAGCGTCCGTCTAAAGTTCGCCCCCGACTCGGCCGACACCTCCGGTAGACAGCCGCGCCGCGACGTGCCAGGCACCTCTGGCCGCGACGTTCTGTGCTAACATGCCGGTGCCTTCCCAGCGGCCTCGAAACCCTTTCGGAGCACACTGACGCGTATGAAGAATCGATCTGCCCTCCGACTGTACGCATCGGTCCTCGCCGCGCTGCTGGCGGCCTCGCCCGCGTCGGCCCAGTTCGTGCCGCGCACGTTCGAGGAGCCCGCGGTCGGCGAGCGGTACCACATCGAGGCCTCGGCCGGCTTCTGGAGTCCCGCGGCCGCCATGGCCATCTCGAGCGAGTCACTGGGCATCCCAGGCGACACGATCGATTTCAAGAAGGACCTGGGCTTGCAGGACCAGCGGTTCAACGAGCTGCACCTCGTCCTGCGGCCCGCTCGCAAGCACAAGCTTCGCTTTCAGTACATCCCCATTCGCTACGAGCAGTCCGCGACGCTCACGCGCAGCATCGTCTTCAATGGCCAGCGCTACACGGTGGGCATACCCGTCAACTCCTCGATCGAGTGGAAGGCCTACCGTTTTTCCTACGAGGCCGACGTCGTGACAAGGGATCGGTGGTTCGCGGGCTTCATCCTCGACGCCAAGTACACTGACGTCAGCGCCGCGCTCGCCACCCCGATCCTCAGCGAGGCCGCGCGCGCGCAGGCGCCGATTCCGGCGGTGGGCGGCATCGGGCGGGTGTATGTCGCGCCTAATATCTCCATCACCGGCGAGACCACGGTCTTCAACCTCGGCTGGCTGCCCGAGTCGCTGGTCAAGGACAGCCGGGGCCATTACGTGGACGTCGATGTGTACGGCACGGTGAACTTCACCAACAACATCGGCGCCCAGATCGGCTACCGGAGGTTCGACCTCGGCTATCTCGTCGAGAAGGACACCGGGTCGTTCGTGCTGAAGGGGCTCTACTTCGGCGTGGTCGCCCGCTACTGAAGCCCGCGATCGGTCATCGGGCGATCCGGGATTTCTCGATTACCCGATGACTAGATCCGCGAGTTTCGCCAGTCGCCTCTCGGCCTCCACCAGCGTGTCGTCCCGCTTGCAGAAGCAGAAGCGCAGCTTGGTCCGCCCGGCCGCGGGATCGTGATAGAAGCTGCTCCCGGGGACCGCGGCCACACCGACCTCCCGCACCAGATACCTGGCAAACGCAACGTCGTCGCTGAAGCCGAAGCCGCCGATGTCGGTCATGATGTAGTAGGCGCCATCGGGCCGGTAGCAGACAAAGTGCTGGCGCTCGAGGATGTCGAGCAGCATCCCGCGCCGCCGCTGGTAGGCCGCGGCCAGATCCGCGTAGTAGGTGTCCCCCACGCCCAGCGCGACGACGCCAGCGTCCTGGAGCGGGGCGGCGGCGCCGACCGTCAGGAAATCGTGCACCTTCCTGATGGCGCCGGTCAGTGAGGGTGGTGAGATGGTCCAGCCCACGCGCCACCCGGTGACGCTGTAGGTCTTCGACAGGCTGTTGATCGTCACCGTCCGGTCGGACATGCCGTCGAGGCTCGCGATCGGCACGTGGCGGTGCCCGTCATAGATGATGTGCTCGTAGATCTCGTCCGAGATCGCCAGGACGTCCCACCTGTGACAGAGGTCGCCGATGACGGCCAGCTCGTCGCGCGTGAACACCTTCCCCGTCGGGTTGTTGGGCGTATTGAGAATGATGGCCTTCGTGCGATCGTTGAACGCCCGCGCCAACTCGTCGGGGTCGAAGGTCCAGCACGAACCAGGGAGGATCGAGGAGGGAGGGCGCAGCGTGACGTAGCGCGGCGTCGCGCCCGACAGGATCGCGTCGGGACCGTAGTTCTCGTAGAACGGCTCGAAGACCACGACCTCGTCGCCCGGATCGATGATGGCCAGCATCGTCGCCACCATGGCCTCGGTCGCTCCGCAGCAGACCGTCACCTGC
>CAZCEL010000396.1:0-5004 GCA_964497175.1 uncultured Bifidobacteriaceae bacterium | reverse complement strand
GCCCCGTCTCACAGTGACGCGCCTACCGGCCAGCCTCGTCGGCCCTCGCCCCCCGCAAAATGTTGAGCAACCCGTAGTTCCCTTCGTGGCACGCGTATTCGAGCACGGGCTGGTCGGACCGCTGCATCAGGACCGACGCCGTGAACGGCCGTGTGAACGTCACCGGATCTTCCACGGTGAACTCGTAGACGAGGGTGTGTGCATCCGCGCGACGGAACCGTTCGATGAGCGTCAGCGTCGAGCCGGTCCCCATGGCGACCAGGACGTTCGGGCTGAAGCTCGCGGTCTTGTCCGTGAAGTTGGTGGTCCTGACGACGAGCGTGTCACCTTCCCAACGGCCGCGTGACACACCGGCCCACTGGCGCATGGCGTTGGTTGGGTGCGGGCGCCCGTCGAGCGGGATGATCCGGACATCATGGTTCATCTCGTTGAGGATGGCCACGTGGTCCGCCGTCTGGAACAGCTGCATGTGATTGTTGTAGCCGCTCGGCACCATCGGCGGGCCGGCATTGAACCCGACGAGACATCGCTCCGCGAGGCCGCGATCCTCTGGGCCGCCGGCGCCCGTTCCTGCGCTCAGCACGCGGACAGGTCGGTCGAGCGGCAGGTCCTCCCAGAGCGATCCGATCTGACGCGGCGCTCCAGGCGCGAGCGGTGGGAGGCGCCCGTCCGGCGGATCGACGAGCAGCGACGTGCGCCGGTCGCCGATGATCGTGACGCCGCCGTCGAGCCAGAAGTCGTTGTATCCACCGACGGCGCGTCCGCCGCCCCCCGGAGCTCGCGGTGCGGCGGCCGGGCTGGTCGGCTCGGCGGCCCGTGTCCGTCGTTCCTTGTTCTGTCGCTCGAGCGACGCCGCGTCGCCTTCGGTCAGAAACTTTTCCGTCTGGCCCGTGGGACGTTCCAGCGGCGTGAGCGTCCGAAAGTCCCAGGTGCCCGCCAGACTGGGCTTGCCGTCAGGCCCTCGAACGGCGGCCGACGCGCCAGGCTTTCCGGCCTGACCCATCAGCGATACCTCCGCCAGGCCGGCGACCGAGAGCGCGACGATGAGTGATGCGAGGAATCGCGGCGTCATCTTCTCCCTCCTCTCCGTCAGTCGACGGCCTCCACGGCCACGATGAAGTTCACCTGCATCGCTCCCTCGCGCAGCTTCTTGGCCTGCTGGTAGCCGGGTGAGTGCCAGAAGTCGGTGAGCGCCTTCATCGAGCGGAACTTCTCGACCACCACGCCCCCCTCGAACGGCCACTTCCCCTCGAGGACGTGAATCGTGCTGCCCGCCTGCCCGCGCGCGAGCACCTGGAGTCCGGCCTGCTGCGCGAGCGGCCCCGCGGCCTTCCCGTAGGCCGCCATGGGTTCCTGCTTCAGCACCCTGGTGCTGGCGAGAAGATATGCCGCCTTCTCGGGCTTCGTCTGCGCGTGGGCAACGGCCTCCGGCCGTGGCGCGACAAGGTAACCGAGAGCGAACGCTGCGACGATGCCGATCGAATAACTGAAGGTACGAGTCATCGAACGCCTCCTTGTCGGAACCTGGTACTTCCGCGCGTGAATCCGGCCGAGCGGGCTGGCTCATTATACGGTCGGCCGCACGTCGAAGGCTGTCTGGACCGACTCGACGATGGCCCCCGCCCGGGCGAGCAGGTCGTGATAGAAGCCCAGCGCGGCGTCGGTCTCGGCCATGAGGGCCGTCGAGCTCCAGATCACCGTCAGTGTCCTCCGAGTCGTCGCGGTCGTCTTGGTTCGTTCCGAATCCTTGACCGCGTTGGCGCACGGACCGAGGCGATCGAACAGGCAGACGAGGCCGGTCACGTCGATGACCTGCCCCGACGCGTTGAACACGTACTTCTCGTCGCGGCCGCCGTGCGCGATGCGAAGCGGCGGCTCGGCGCGGTCGAAGTCGATCAGGCTGATCGGCAGGCCGCTGTGCAAGGAGACGGCGTTGCAGACGTCGACGGCGAGGTTGATCGAGCGCAAGGCGCCTTCCCGCGCCGCCCGCACGAGATACTCGCTGGCGGGCTTTCCCCGACCCGTCGGCTTATATCCCCCGTGTCGAAGCAGGTCGCGGATCGCACCGCGCAGCTGGTCGTCCGCCCGCAGTGGCGCCTCAGCTGTCGCGGACAGCAGTGTCACCAGCCACTCGGGCGACGAAGTCGCGCCAAGCTCGGACGGGAACCTGGTGATGAAGGCGCGACCGTCGAGAGTCGGGTGAGGCTCGACCGCGATCTGCATGCCGCTTGGTGACGCGAGTTTCACCTGTAGCAGCAAGGTCGTGCCGTCACTTCCTCAGCGACGCCTGCGAGAACACGCTGTCGGCAATCTTCGGATCGAACTCGACCGAGGCCACCACGAACTCGGTGCCCCCGTCCCCCTTCAGCGCATCACGGAACACCGCATGCTCGGCGACCCACCGTTTCGACATCTGGGTCATCTTGGTCACCTCGCTCGTCTTCAGCAGCTTGCCGCTGGTCGCGTAGCGCTCCTCCTTCAGCACGAGAAAACGCTCCTTGTCGACCCAGAGCTTGCGCGAATGATAGGCGGGATCCATGCCGGCCCTGGCCGTGAGCTCCAGGATCCAGCACGGCCGCTCCAGCATGGACGCTTCGCCGGTCACCTTGGCGGTGTAGAGCCGCTCGAGCTTGGGATCCTCCATCAGGTCCTCGTAGGACATGTCGGAGCCCATCACCGACTGGCGGAGCATGTGTCCCGCGATCTGGATCGTTCGATCCGAGGACGGCGCGTACGTCCAGAGCTGGCCCCCGAGCTTCAGCATCTTCGTGCCGGCCTCCCGCGGCGGGTCGAGATACTCGGTGAACGCCCGATCCACGCCCTGCACCCACGACTTGGCCTTGACGGTCCGATTGCCGCGGCGGCCCCGGATCGTCATCTCCCACACCTGAATCTTGGTGCCGGCCGCCTGGTTCTCGTCGATCTTCTGCATGAGCAGCTCGGGCGACGGCGTCTGCGCACGGCCCGCCTCGGCCGGGCCCAGCGCGACCGCGACCACTGCTGCCGCGAATACCCTGGATCTCATGCCTCCAACTCCCTCATCAAGCTTGCCGTCTGACGCTTGTAGATGCCCATGCCAGAGATCGCCGTGCCGATCGCAGTGGCCAGCAGCCCCGGTACGAATCCGATGACGAAGGTGGTCGGTGAAATCTGCGCGCGGATGACGTTCTCCATCATCATCGACGTGTTCGGCAACATTCCGCTGATGTCCAGCCCCCGCGATTGCAGCCAATACGCCGGAATCAGCCCGAGCAGCGTCCCAACCACCGACCCGGCAAATCCGATGGCCAGCGACTCCGCCAGCATCATCCGGTACAGGTGTCCGTGCGCCTCGCCAAACGCCAGTCGAAGGCCAATCTCACCATACCGTCGCAAGTTGCCGACGAGCCCCGAGTTCCAGAGCACAATCGACATGACCCCGACGAAGGCGGCAAAAATGCCGCCGTAAACGGCGCCGATGTAGTCCGACAGCTCCGCGGCGCCCGGCTGGTCGCGCATCGTCATCATCACCGCCGCGAACTCGTCGTCTTCCGACGCGCGATGGCGGGCGTTGAACGTCTGCGCGATCGACGCGGCGGCCTCGATGCGGTAGAGCCCATCGGGAAACAGTCCCAGCACCTCGCCGGCCGAATCCTCCATGTCCAGCGCGGCCTGAACGTCTGCGACATCGGCGATCATTGTTCCCCGGTCGAGGGCCCGAATGCCCAGGCGGACCGTTCCGGCCACCGTGAAATTGGCCGTGGCCATGCCGCCGTACATCGTCGAGCCGATGAGTGTCGCCTTCGCACCGGGCTCGATCTCCAGGTAGCGCGCCAGATCGTCGCTGAGCAGGATCTCGCCGCGGGCCGCCGGTAGGCGACCCCGAACGAGCGAGGCGTCCAGCTTGAGCAGCCGCCGGTCGGCGCTGCCGGCGTCGAGCAGACCGATCCCCATCCCGATTACTGGCGCTTGTGTCTTCGTGTTCCCGCTCTCGTCAGGCACGTCGAGCAACCCACCGAACCGGATGCGCGGCGTCCAGATCAACGAGGGGGCCTGCTCGCGAAGCTCGGCGACGAGCGTGGTCACGCCCGTGTAGGCCAGTTCATTGGGGGACTGGTCGGCCTCCTTCGCGTAAGCTCGTGACATCACCTTCAGGTGACCGGTGCTGAAGTTGGCCGCGGACTGGTCCATGCTCCCCAGGATGCCGGAGAGGTAAGCCTCGAGCCCCACGGTGAGCGTGACACCGGTCAACACCGTCAGAAAAGGGAAGAGGCTCCTCGTCCGGTCGCGCAGCAGTCCCTTGATTAGAAACCGGATCACGTCATCCTCCCGCGCAGGGCATCGGTCGCCTTCATCCGCGAGATTTGACGAGTCGGGAGGTAACTCACGACCGTGGTCACCGAGAGGACGAGCAGCGTGGTGGCGGCTACCAGGATGGTGCTAAAGGCGGGGTAGATTCGCTCGCCCATCGCGACCCCCATCGTGTCCATCGAGGCCGGCATCGGGATGCCGGTCTTGACGAAGAAGGCGAACAGCGGGAAGCCGTACACGGCGCCTGCGAGTGCGGCGAGCACTGCGTTGAGCGCGCCTTCCATGGTGAACACCCCGATCACCTTGCCTCGCGTCAGGCCGAGCGCCATCAGCGTGCCAATCTCCTTCCGTCGATGGAAGATGGAGAGCACCTGGGTATCGAGCACGGTCAGCATCGCCAGGAACATGAGCATCGAGAACGCAACCGCCTGCCCGACCATCTTCGTGCGAACCAGGGCTCGCAGGTCGCTCAGGAGGAAATCGGTGTCTCTGAACCTCCAGCCGGCGAGAGTTCCCTGAGGCGAAGCGTCCTTTGCCAGCACGATCCAGGTCGCCTCGCCCTCCATCCGCGCCATCCGGCGCAGCGTGCCGAGCGGAAGCCACACCTGCCCGTTGTCGACTGACTGCACGATCGTGTTCATCACTTCGACGATCTGCACCTCGGCGGCGTCGAACGTGCCGCGGGCGTCCCGCCAGCGAAGGGTGGCCGAATCG
>CAZCEL010000395.1:0-5010 GCA_964497175.1 uncultured Bifidobacteriaceae bacterium | reverse complement strand
AGATCATGCCTAGTCTCGTGGGCTCGGAGATGTGTATAAGAGACAGACCGAGACGAGCTACCGGTTTCAGTAGATCCCGTTGCCACCATGTTGCGACGAGTCTGGTGGCTTCGGTCAGGAAACCCTATTTCGTCGATATGCGTGCCTTCACTTCCTCGAGCAGATTGTGAACGACGATGATGGGGCTTGACGTCGTGCTTGACTCGCCTTCTTGAATCATGAGAAACCGGGAACCGTCGGGGTGGACATCGTAAGTTTGCTGGGGCAGGAAGCTCATTGTCTCGGTCAGGAAGGAGGATCCTGCAATGAGCGTGGCTGGAGTACCTCGCCGAAATTGCCTGCCGTCAGCTTGCACGCTGACGCTCACCACGGATCCGTCTGCGCTGCGAAAGAACAACTCGCGACCGCTCCGCGCCCAAAGTGGCTGAGTACCGCCTCCCGTCGAGACCTGCCACTTCGCGGTGTCGACGTCTGGAAACGGCCGGACGAAGATCTCGAACCGGCCATTCTCGTTCGAGTCGTAGGCCAGCCACCGGCCATCGGGCGAGACTTTGCCGTGGCGCTCATCGATGGGCGCAGCGAGCAGCGAGGTCATCGGACCGGTGGGGTTCAGCGGCAACAGCGTCAGGTCCAACGCCGTGCGCGGCCCGGTCAGACCGACCACGAGGTGTCTGCCGTCAGGTGTGATGTCAAGCGCCATTTGCACGTTCTTGCTCTGAGTGAGTTGCTCGGCCGATCCTGTCCCATCGGCTGACTGGGTGAAGAGATCCACCCCCCCTACTGTATTGCGGCCCGACGTCCACACGAGTCTGGTCCCGTCAGGGGTCCATGTCGGGTTGACATCGAGAAAATTGCCCACTGTCAGTCGGGTCAAGCTCCGTCTTCCCAGATCCCACATCCACAGGTCGTACCCATCTTCAAGGGTAAGGACCGCGCGCGTGGCGTCTGGTGAGAGCCGTACACCGATATATCGGCGAGGCGGCGCCCCGAGCGGCTCCCGTCGATTCTGTCGATCTACCCACGCTAGCGTGCTGGGGGGTGGTTCAGGAATGTAGATCACCGTTCCATCGCGCGCGATGCTGACATGGCTCCCAATCGCGACTGGCCTGAAATGGTCAACCCCCACAGGCACTGCGGCCGACGTGAGCGCCTTGCGCGTCAAGTCGAACCGCGCCGCGAATAGCGCTCCACCGGAGGCGTAGATCAGATAGCCTGGCGCGACATAGTGTGCATCGCTGCCATTTGGCACCAGGACGCGCCAGCTCCGTGTCCGCAGATCCAAAAGCCCTACGTCGCCAGTCGCTGCCCCAACGATCTGGAAGAGCACCGCCTCGCCATCAGGCAGCATCTCCGGCCAGTGATGAAAAGCGCCAGTTGAGACATCAGGCGTCGTCAGCATCTCAGGGACCCCTCCGGCTGCTGACACCTTCAGAAGACCGCTTCTCTCTTCCCCTGACACGCTGAACACGATGACATCGTTGGGTCCCCAACTAAGCCCGGTCGGCGTCGCACTCAGCTGCGCCACCGTATGGACCGGCCCGCCTGCGGTCGGGACCTTCTTGAGACTTGTCCCGTCAAAGAAGGCGATCCATTGCCCGTCGGGCGAAAAGACCGGATGTATCGCCTCACCCACTCCGGCGATCGTACGAGGCTCCAGTCGATCGAGCGCTCGAACAACGAGCGTCCCCGGGGTGCTGACATAGACAAGCTGTGTCCCATCGGACGAGATCGCCAGCCCACGCAGGCTAACGTCGGGCCTTAGTGGGGCGGAGGCGGGCAGTACGATGCTCAACCGTGTCAGTCTGACGGGAGGAGGACGCGTGGTCTCCCAGTCAGCGACGCGAAGACTGAGGACGATAAGAGTCGAGAGGATCGCGAGCGCGGCCACGATCCGCCACACACGCGCCGTACGGTCAGGCGCGGCCGCAAGACGCGCCGCGGCAGGTGCAGCCAGCGCGTCCTCGATGTCCAGGCGCGCAGCCGCAGCGTCAGACAGCCGCTGCCGGCGCTCTTTCGCCAGGCATCGGCGGAGCAGTTGCCGAATGCCAGCCGGCGTCTCCGCGGGAAGTACCGCCCAATCGACGTCGCTCCCGACGATGGCTGCCAGCGTGTCGATGAGCGTGGCGCCTCCGAATGCCCGACGGCCCGTCAGCATTTCGTAGAGCACGCAGCCAAAGGCCCAGATATCACTGCGCTTATCCGCGACCTTCCCCTTCGCCTGCTCGGGGCTCATGTAGGCGGCGGTCCCAAGAATCACTCCCGCGCCGGTCAATGCGGCGGGGCTTGTGATCGTGGGCGAGTCGCTCAGTGCGGTGGGCGAGGCGAGCGGATCCGTGCTGAACGCCTTCGCGAGGCCAAAATCCAGAATCTTCACCGTGCCGTCCGGCCGGACCTTGATATTCGCCGGCTTCAGGTCGCGATGGATGATCCCATGGTCGTGCGCCGCTTCGAGGGCCTCGGCGATCTGTTTGGAAATAGGGAGCGCGTCGTCGAGAGGAATCGGTCCCTGGGCAATCCGATCCGCCACCGTCGGCCCCTCGATCAGTTCCAACACGAGCGCCGTCGCGCCATTGGCTTCTTCGAGACCATGGATCGCGGCGATGTTCGGATGATTCAGCGACGCGAGGATCTGCGCCTCGCGCTGAAATCGGGCCAGACGCTCAGGATCGCTGGCGAAGAGATCAGGGAGGACCTTCAGCGCGACGTCCCGGTGCAGCTTCGTGTCGCGCGCCCTGTACACCTCGCCCATCCCGCCGCGGCCGATGAACGCGGTTACTTCGTAAGGACCGAGCCGCGTGCCTGGAGCAAGGGCCAACATGTCTCCCAGGAGGTTGACGTAGCGCGACTGCGCTAATGATACCTGTCGTGGCTGGTTCGGAACACGAGTGATTCCTCGACTCGGCCCGCGGATGGGCCACGGGTGGAACCGGCCCAGAGGGGCCAAGACAGGCGCCGGAACGCTTGCGGTTCTGACGGGCGCTTCTATTGGAGGTTCGGCCGCTAGCCCGATTGTCCCGTCAGAAAATCCTCGACGGATAGGCCGATGTCTTTGGCGATTTGACGGAGCAGCGTCGGCGAGATGTCGCGGCCCTGATGAAACGGCACGGTCGTCCCGCGACCGTCCGTATGCCGAAACTGCCGGTGAGAGCCTCGCTGCCTGACTTCCGAGAACCCCAACTTTGCGAGAAGCGCCACGACCTCGCGAGGCTTGAGGACGGGCAGCTTCGTCACGGACTACGCCACCTCGACGGTCTGAGTCCCGATAAACACGCTCTCGAGGCGGGGATCGCCCTCTTCAAGAAGCATTTCGATCACTTCACGGAGATTCGACCGCAGCTCGTCGAGCGTCTCGCCTTGGCTGTGCGCGCCGGGGAAGCCCGGAACCCATCCAACGTACAAACCCGTGTCGGAGTCCCGCTCAATGACCGCTGTGAAATTCTTCATGAACAGATCCAGTGTGCGTGCAACGTTACCAGTAACCGAATGGTTGTTCCAGAGGCGAACGTTTCCGGGTGAGCCGCGCGTCGGCCGGAGTGACACTCAGCGCTTCGCTCCTTCTGAGCGTCGACGGCTTCCTCTGCGCGCGGGGCCCGCCAGCATGGCCGGCAGGGCGCAATTCCCTCACGGCAGGCGTACTCGTGCATCCGGTCAGAGGATCGCGCAATGTACGACTTCACCAACCCATCAGAGTATTCTCGACACTGGCCTGCGATTTCCTCGAAGTCCATCGTTACATGTCATTTATCTAGGTCTTCGCTGGCGGCAACCGGGGCCGCTGCGGATATGGGCTGAAAGTGAAAGCCTACCTAACTGCCAAGGACTCTTGGAATCAGAACATGATACGTACCACCCGACTGGACTCGAAGCATAGTGCTCAGAAGATCGGGTCCGAGCGAGGAGCGTTGCCACAATGTTGCCACGACTCAGGCTGATTGGTGAGGACCTGCGGGGACGCGCGAGGAATCGGGAGTGGTCGCCAAGTTTTCAACACGCAAGACGTTCTGCCAGAAGTCCCACGCCGCCACCAACTTAGAAATTGCCGACTGTTAGAGTTCAAGTCCCGTCATCCACCCCACTTAGTACCGCCTGGACGATCCAGTCGTCGCCAGTCGCCCGCGTGGCGCCTCACATCGACTTCGACTTGCGCCCAGCTGACGCCGCAGGCGGCGCGAGTGCGCCTTCGAGCTGGGCGATGAGCCGCTCGACGAGATCCTGACGAAGCACGAGCACGTGCCTGAAATCCCTTGCGTCCGTCCGGGCCACCTCCAGTCGAAGCTCTCGAATGTTGTCCGTCAACCAGTCCCGCAGCGTCCGGGCGTCCTCGTCGCTCAAAGTCAGTACCATCGGTTCACCTCCAGAGTGCCACCCGTACGGCCAACCAAAGCAAGCACCGCGCCTGCGGGGCCTGCGCTCGCTTCGCGGACCGCTTCGGATTCGCAGCCGACGGTCGCCCCGACGCCGGGAATCCGGCGCCAGCTTCCGGAATGAACCGGCAGGCGGTTTCGAGCGACCTCATGTGTCAGACCCGCGAGCATGACTCGACGTGGACCACACGACCGGGCGCGCTCGTGACGAATATCTGATTTCGCTGAGCGCTGCCGATCGACCAGGCGCTCAGGACGGCGATCGAGATCGCTGACGCGCTCGCCACCGCGCATCGCCGTGGGATCGTTCACCGCGATCTGAAGCCCGGCAACGTGATGCTCACGAAGGCCGGTGCGAAGCTGCTGGACTTCGGGTTGGCGAAGACGGGCACGGCAGATGCGCCATCCGCCGGTTTGACGACGCTGCCCACCAAGCCGCCGAACCTGACGGCGCAGGGGACAATCCTCGGAACCTTCCAGTACATGGCGCCGGAACAGATTGAGGGCCAGGAAGCGGATGCGCGCTCGGACGTCTTCGCGTTCGGCGTGGTGCTCTATGAGATGGTCGCGGGGACGAAGGCGTTTGCCGGAAAGACGCACGCGAGCCTGATCTCCTCGATTCTCAAAGAGGAACCGCGACCCATCG
>CAZCEL010000394.1:0-5011 GCA_964497175.1 uncultured Bifidobacteriaceae bacterium | reverse complement strand
GCGCGCGGCCCACGTCCGCCAGATCCCGGCCTCCCCGGTGCCGGCGCGGCGGCCTGATATCCGCTGCCTCCACATGCTTCCCAACGGGATCTCGCTCGGAACCGCTCACCTGATCGAGACGTGCAAGACAGCCGCGATCGGCTCCTGTCAGGTGATCAGCGTACCTCTGATGTCAGGGCAGCGCTGTGCGCTATTGCACAGTGCCAGATGGAGTCCGCGGCCCATACTGGGTTATTCCGCTTTCCTGAGCCCTGCGGCCATCCTGGACCTCAGCCCTCACCAAAGCACTCCGTGGAGGCAGCATGTCCAGCATCCCAGCGCTCGCTCCGCTTCCGGTCGCCAACACGTCCGCTCCGCTCGTTCCGCTCGACGCGGACTTCGACGCCCGCTGGGACGCCTGGGTGATGCGCGGTCATGCTCATGAGCGGCTCGTTCGGCGCAGGCTCGTCGTGCTCGCTGGCGTGCTCGCAATGGCGATGGCCCTGGTCTACGCCTACATGCGCTGAACGGCGGACTTCAGCGCTGGGCGCGCTTCGCCACCCCCTCGGCAGATCGGACATGGCGTGTAGAGGTCCGCACGGACGGCCCAGCGATGGCCTAGCGAGCCGTTGGGCTGGAGGGCGCTGGCGGCGGTGTCGCCACCGGTGCTGGCGCAGGCTGGATCAGAGGTGGCTCGCGAGGCGCCGCCGCCGGTGGAACGGTTCCGCCAAGCTTGAACGCCCACAACAGGTCGCCACGCTGCGACATGTACAAAGCGTTGCCTCCCGACAGCACGGCGACGTACTGCTCGCCGCCGACGGCGTAGGTAGAGACCGCCGCGTTGGCGCCCGCGCCGGTCTGAAACTTCCAGAGCTCCTCGCCGTTTCGGATGTCGTACGCCACGAGGTTCCCGTCGGACTCGCCGTGGAAAAGCAGGCCGCCGGCCGTGCTCAGCAGACCGCTGCCCCCGCCCATCGGGAACTTCGTGACCTTCTGCCAGACCACCTTGTTCGTCGTCGGATCCATCGCAGTGAGGGTCCCCGAGCGCTGCAGTCCCGCCGGCCGATAGAATCCCTGCGAATCGCCGATGGTGACGAGCCGCTTGGTGGCCTCGTCCCAGACCTGCCGCTTGGCGGAGAACGCCGTCGGCACGATGTTGGCGGGAATGTAGACGAGCTTGGTCTTCGGGCTGTAGCTGATGGGCGCCCACGCATTGCCGCCCGAGCTCCCTGGGAAGATGAGGATTGGTTTCTCCCAGAACGGCGTGAACAGGCACCCTCGTTCGAAACCCTCGAGCAGCTGCTCGGGACAGAGCGGCACGAACCGATCCCCGATCGGGTGCGGCTGCGTCCTGGCCGTCTTCATTCGCGGCTCCTGCGGAACCGGCTTCTCCTCGATACCGATCAGCGGCCGGCCGTTGGTTCGGTCGAGAATGTAGAGCCACCCGGTCTTGCCGGCGTGCACGAGCACCTTCCGGTCGCGACCCCGGTAGCGGATGTCGGTCAGAATCGGCGACGAGGCGGAGTCCTGGTCCCAGATGTCGTGGTGGATTTCCTGGAAGTGCCACTTGTAGGCACCGGTGTTTACGTCGAGCGCGAGCACTGACGCGGTGAAGAGATTCGACCCGCCGCGGGAACCTCCCCACACGTCGGGAGCCGCATTGCCCACACCCATGTAGACCAGGCCCAGCTCCGGATCGATGGCCACGTGATTCCAGATCCCGCCGCCGCCGATCTTGTACGAGTCGCCTTCCCAGGTATCGGCGAAGCGCTCGCCCGGTCCGGGAATCGTAAAGAACTTCCAGACTTCCTGCCCCGTTCTGGCGTCGTAGGCGGCCAGCTGGCCGCGGGCGCCGTTGTCGCCTCCCGCGGTGCCGAGGTACACGCGGCCGTTGTAGAAGACGGGCGCCGCTGAGGAGTAGGCCGCGGGATGGTCGGTCATCCTCCTCTCCCACACGACCTGTCCGGTCTGTTGATCCAGCGCGACCAGGACGTTGTCGCGGCGTCCGACGAACACCTTGCCGTCTCCGACAGCGACACCCTTGTTCGCCCCGATCCGTGTCTCACCCGGACGGTACCTCCACTTGATCGCACCGGTCGCCGCGTCAATCGCGAGCACATGAAGCCGCGCCGTGCTGACATACATCACGCCGCCAACGACAACGGGCGTGCCGTCCAGGTTGCCGGCTGCGCCGGCGCCAGGCTCTTCGACGTGAATCGACCACGCCCCGCCGAGCTTGTTGATGTTGGTTGTGTTGATCTGGTCCAGGGCCGAGTACCGCTGGCTGTAGTAATCGCCGCCCGCCATCGGGAAGTCGGTGGTCGGCGATTCGGTCCAGCTCGATCGTTGGCCGGCGCCCAACGGGCCGCGCGCGCCTGCAATCATGATGAGACAGGTGGCCGACAGCGTCCCGAGCAGGCCCCTGAGCCACACCGAGCGCAGCACTGTTGCCATCTGTCTCCTCCTTCTTCCGGCCAGCACGATACCGGGAGTCGGGGTCCGTGTCCAGCCGTCCGCCGCTGATTCGTGGGGAAGCCGGGAACTCGATTGAGATCCGGGCGGCTGAGACGCTTGCCCGGTGGACCGCAAAGGTCTATCGTAGCCAAGCCGCAGGAGAGCCGTTGACGTGCGGCCCACAGGCAGGAGGCAGCTGTGAGCACCCGATTCTTCGCAGCGATGGTGACGGCGGCCGCGGTCGCGTGCATCATGCAGGCCCCTGCGGCCGGCCAAGCGGCCAGGACGCCGGCGGACCGGTGGACGCCGCCCCGAACGGTGGATGGCCAACCGGACCTGCAGGGCGTGTGGACCATGGCCACGTTTACCCCGCTCGAACGACCGAAGAACCTTGCCGGCAAGGAGTTCTTCACCGAAGGGGAGGCCGCGGAGCTGACGAAGCTTCTGACGGCTGATGGTGTCGACCCTCTGGCGCGGACCGCGCTTGCTGCAGACGACGAGGAGGAGCTGCGCGACCGGATTCGCCAGTCCAAAGAGAACATTCACTACGACAACGCGGTCTGGCTGACCGAGCGGCGATCCAAGGGTCTCTCGACCAGGAGAACATCGCTGATCGTCGAGCCGTCGGATGGGCGCCTTCCGGCTCTGACAGCGGAAGCCCGCGCTCGCGAAGCCGAGCGCTCGAGGACGAGCCGCTTTCTGGTGGAGAACATTGCGAAGCAGTCGTACGACAGCCACGAGACTCGCACGCTGCAGGAGCGCTGCCTCGTGTGGCGGCACGAAGGCCCGCCCATGCTGCCGCCGTCCTACAACGACCGGCTTCAGATCTTCCAGGCGCCCGGTTACGTCGTCATTCAGCAGGAGATGAGCAACAACGCCGTGCGCATCGTTCCGCTCGATGGGCGCCCGCATCTGCCACCCTCCATCCGCCAGTGGCCCGGCGACTCGCGCGGCCGCTGGGAGGGCAACACGCTCCTCGTCGAGACCGTGAACTTCAATGACCGGACGCATTTCCAAGGGTCCAGCGAGCGCCTGCGCGTCGTCGAGCGATTCACCCGAGTCGATGCCGACACTATCCGCTACACGTTTACGGTCGAAGACGCCTCGTCCTGGACCAAGCCCTGGAGCGCGGAGATTCCCTTGACGAAGGCGGATGGGCTGCTCTACGAGTACGGTTGTCATGAGGGCAATCACGATCTGACGAACATTCTCAGCATCGCGCGCAACGTCGAGGCGGCCGAGAAGGCCGCCGCGAAGACGTCCCGGTAGCCGGCGGCCCATCGAGCGACCGCCCATGTTCAGCTCGCCTTTTGAGTTCGGCTACCCGTGGTGGATGACGTGGGGCCATCTGGTGCCCTTCGTCCTCTTCGGACTCCTGGCACTCCTCGCGTGGCGCCTCGAGTGGCGCACGTGGACGCTCGCCGTCTCAGGCATCCTCGCCGTGTGGGGGCTCGCCGGATTCCTCATCGTGAACCAGGTACTGCTGGTCAACCAACCCCTCCCCCTCCCCACATCCCGCTTTCTGCCTGACGGCGCGGGACGCGTGCTCGACATGGGCGCTGGTTCCGGGCGTGCGACCGTGGGGGTGCTCCAGACCAGACCCCAGACCACCGTAGTGGCCCTCGATCTCTACGAGGGCTACTGGGGTATCAACGACAATACCCCGGAGCGCCTGAAGCGCAACGTGGCCGCGGCCGGGGCGGCGGGCCGCGTCGACGTGCAGATGGGCGACATGCGCGAGCTCCCGTTCCCCGACGCGTCGTTCGACGGCGCCGTCAGCAGCTTCGCGATCGATCATCTGAACCGCGACGGTGTCCGACGCGCGCTCGGCGAAGCTGCGCGCGTGCTGAAGCCCGGCGGCCAGATGCTGATCGTGAACCTGCGCGTGGACGGGTGGATCCGCGTGGCGCTGCCTATGCCGCCGGGGCACGGCTACTTCGGGCGGCAGCAGGACATCGAGCGGTGGCGCTCCGCGCTCACCGACGCGGGGTTCAACCTCGTCGAGCACGGGACCCAGCCCGGAGCGTCCTATTACCTGGGGCAGAGGCCGAGCGCCCACGCGCAAACGCGGTGAGCACTCCCTTCGGTCGATCTCGTGCAGCGCGTCTACGCCATCGGCATGTCGGCCCTCGACGTACCCGGCGGGACTCGAGAAGCACTCGAGCATTCCCTCCGCCGGCACACCCTGCCCACGCGCAACTGATGGGACGCTTCGAACGCAAGAGATAGCCACGAGCGAGACGTTCAGAGCGGAGAGCGATTGGCTCCGTCGACGCGCGAAGGCCCTGCGCAGCTCGACCTTCGCACGCTCGAGAACCCGCCGACGCGTAGGGGTCAGGTTCTTGCCGGCAGCAGCCGGAGGCTCGCCTCGCCTTCGCGCTCGCCATAGGCGCTCAGCAAGCCGCCGCGATCAACGGCGAAGGAGGCACGGCGGACAACCTTCGGCCTGGCTTGCCAGCCGTAGCTCACGCGTTCGATGGCAAGCGTGCGCGAAGGTGGCGGAGAGAGTGGGATTCGAACCCACGGTAGAGTTTCCCCTACACACGCTTTCCAAGCGTGCTCCTTCAACCACTCGGAC